>JAFADT010000148.1 GCA_023424585.1 Pseudomonadota bacterium | reverse complement strand
GGCCACGTCCATGCCCTGGTCCACCACGTTGCTGATGGCCTGGATGACGGTGGTGGGGATGGTGGAGCCGCCGGGGCTGCCCACCGCCAGCATCACCTGCTTCGGGTCCTCCTTCGCGAACACCAGCGTGGGCGACATGGAGGACAGGGGCACCTTGCCGGGCTGGATGGCGTTGGGCTCCCCGGTGACGAGCCCGTACGCGTTGGGCACGCCCGGCTGCGCGGCGAAGTCGTCCATCTGATCATTGAGGAGCACGCCGGTGCCCCGGGCCACCAGGCACGAGCCGAAGCTGTAGTTGACCGTGGTCGTCATCGCCACCGCGTTGCCGTCCTTGTCGATGACGGAGATGTGCGTGGTGTTCTTGCGCTCGGGCTCCGGGGTGAGGGGCTGCTCGTCCTGGCTCAGCGTGGAGGCCGGGCCGCCCTTCAGCGGCGCCAGCAGCGACGCGCTGGGCGTGGCCTTCTTCGGGTCGATGCTCCCCGCCAGGTCCGCGATGTGGCCGGGCGACGTCAGCCGCTCCAGCGGCACCTCCACGAAGGCCGGGTCGCCCAGGTACTTCGCGCGGTCCACGTACGCGCGCCGCACGGCCTCCACGTAGAGGTGCAGCGACTCCGGGTCGCGGAAGGGCAGGCCCTGCGGCCGCAGCTGCTGGAGCATGCCCAGCACCTGCACCACGGCGAGCCCGCCCGCGCTGGGCGGCGGCATGGTGAGGACGCGGTGCCCCCGGTAGGTGGTCTCCAGCGGCGCGGGGCTGCGCGTCCGGTAGTTCGTCAGGTCCTCCTGCGTGAGCAGCCCGCCCGCGTCCCGCACCGTCTTCACCAGCGCCTGCGCCACCGGGCCCGCGTAGAAGGCCTTCGCGCCGCCCTTCGCGATGCGCTCCAGCGTGCGCGCCAGGTCCGGCTGCTTGATGAGGTGACCCAGGGGCGGCACGTCCGGCGTGCCCTGCGCGTCGGGCGTGAGGAAGATGCGCGCGGCCTCCGCGTCCTGGCTCAGGCACTTCGTCCGGCCCCTGGCCATCTGCTGGTACTTCGGCGTCACCCAGAAGCCCTGCTTCGCCAGCCGGATGGCCGGGGCCAGCACCACCGCGGGCTTGAGCTTGCCGTGCCTGGACAGCAGCTCCAGGTAGCCCGCCACCGCGCCCGGCACCGCCACGCTCAGCGCGCCGTCCGTGGACAGCCCCGGCACCAGCGCGCCGTCCTTCAGGTACATGTCGCGCGAGGCGCCCTTGGGCGCCACCTCGCGGAAGTCCAGCACCCGCGTGTCGCCGGACTTCGCGTCGTGCACCAGCGCGAACCCGCCGCCGCCCACGCCGGAGTGGTAGGGGCCCACCACCGCCGCCACGAACGCCGCCGCCACCGCCGCGTCCACCGCGTTGCCGCCCTTCTCCAGCATCTGGAGCGCGGCCTCGCTCGCGGGCGGATACGCCGTGGCCACCGCACCTCCCCGGTAGGGCCGTGCCGCACCCGCCTGGGTCGCCACCAGGAACACCGCGAGTCCCAGCGCGCGGAACAGGCTCCGTCCCGCGGCTCCCATGTGTGTTTTCCCCACCTGTGGACGCCTTTCCTTGTGATTTCCGGCCGTTCCCTAATGCACCATGCGCCGCGCCCGGACCAGGGTTTCAACGGGACAACATTTTTTTCCTTGGATTGTGAGCACAAGAGGAGCACTCTTCCTTCATGTGCAGCAACGGGCGGTGCTCATGAGTCCTCCGAACCCCGTGGAAAGCCCGACGTCGGTTCCGACCGCGGCGTCCCCCCCGGTGCGGCTGACGACGTTCCTGAAGCCGCGCTTCGGCATCACGGTCCAATGCAACACGTTGTGTGTAGCAGTCAGCGCACGCCCCTCCCCGGAGGCCCCGCGGTCCGCGTTGGTGCCCGGGCGCGGTTGACGAGTTGATCGGCGGTCCCTAATTCTCCGCCGCATATGACAGCTCTGGCGGCGGTTGTGCTGTGCGCGGGCAAGGGCACGCGGATGAAGTCGGAGAAGGCCAAGGTCCTTCACCCCATCCTCGGCCGTCCCCTCTGTGCCTATCCCTTGATGCGGGCCCTGGAGCTGGGCGCCACGCACGTGGTGCCGGTGGTGGGCCACCAGGCTCCGGAGGTGGAGCAGTCCATCCGCGCCCACTTCCCGGACGCGCCCCTGCGCTTCGCGCTCCAGAAGGAGCAGCGGGGCACCGCGGACGCGGTGAAGGCGGCCGAGGACGCGCTGAGGGGCCACGAGGGCCGCGTCCTCATCCTCTATGGAGATGTGCCGCTGCTGCGCAAGGAGACGCTCCAGGCGCTGCTCGCCGCGCACGACGCCGCGGGCGGGGCGCTGGCGCTGGTGTCCACCACGCTCCCGGACCCCACCGGCTACGGCCGCGTCATCCGCGAGGGCGGCAAGGTGGCGCGCATCGTGGAGCACAAGGACTGCACCCCGGAGCAGCGCGCGGTGAAGGAGTGCAACGCGGGCATCTACTCCGTGGACGCGGCCTTCCTCTGGCGGGCGCTGGCGGAGATCAAACCCGTCAACGCGCAGGGCGAGTACTACCTCACGGACCTGGTGGAGATGGCCGCGGAGGTGGGCCCCGTGGGCGCGGTGGACGCGGACGCCACGGAGACCGCGGGCGTGAACGACAAGGTGGAGCTGGCGGCGCGCGCCCGCGTCCTCCAGCAGCGCATCAACGAGGCCCACATGCGCGCGGGCGTGTCCATCCAGGACCCGGCCACCGCGTACATCGAAGAGGGCATCACCATCGGGACCGATACGGAGATCGGCCCGAGCGTGTCGCTCATGGCCGGCACCGTCATCGGGAAGGGCGTCACCATTGGCCAGGGCAGCGTGCTCACGGCGTCTGTCGTGGCGGATGGCACCCACATCAAGCCCTACTCCGTGCTGGAGGAGGCGCGTGTGGGCGAGCGTTGCGTCATCGGCCCGTTCTCCCGGCTGCGCCCTGCCACGGAGTTGGCAGAGGACGTGCATCTGGGGAACTTCGTGGAGACGAAGAAGGCCCGCATCGGCAAGGGCAGCAAGGCCAACCACCTGACTTACCTGGGCGACGCCGTCATCGGTGCCGGCTGCAACATCGGCGCGGGCACCATCACCTGTAACTATGACGGGGTGAACAAGCACCTGACCGAGCTGGGCGATGGCGTCTTCATCGGCTCGGACAGTCAGCTGGTGGCGCCGGTGAAGGTGGGGGACGGCGGCTATGTCGGCGCGGGCACCACGGTGACGAAAAATGTGCCTCCTGGGAGCCTCGCTGTGTCCCGCGCGCCGCAGGTGGTGAAGGAGGGGTGGGTGGCGGCCAAGAAGGCACGACAGACGAAGGTGAAGGCGGGGTAGGTCGGGTGCTCGCCTGCCGTTCGGTCGGCGGGGCGGGGTTGGGCGTGAACGGATTTCCCGTGGTTTGCTCCGGCGGCCGCGGGACGAGAAAGAGGCAGGAAGAACATGTGCGGGATTGTTGGCTACGTCGGTGACAAGGAATCGGCCCCCATCCTGGTGTCGGGGCTGAAGAAGCTCGAGTACCGGGGCTACGACTCGGCGGGCGTCGCGGTGGTGGGCGGCAACCAGCTCAACGTGGTGCGCGCCACGGGCAAGCTGCGCAACCTGGAGAACCGCGTGGTGCAGGACCTGCCCAAGGGCACCACCGGCATCGGCCACACGCGCTGGGCCACGCACGGCCGTCCCTCCGACGAGAACGCGCACCCGCACACGTACAAGAGCGTGGCCGTGGTGCACAACGGCATCATCGAGAACCACCTGGCGCTGAAGGCGGAGCTGCGCTCGCGCGGCCACGCCTTCTCCTCGGAGACGGACTCGGAGGTCTTCGCGCACCTCATCTCCGAGGAGGTGGAGCGCGGCGTGGACCTGCCGGACGCGGTGCGCGCGGCCATCCGCCAGGTGAAGGGCACCTACGGCCTGGTGGTGGTGTGCGCCGATGATCCGGGCCGCATCGTGTGCACGAAGGACGCGTCGCCCATGGTGCTGGGGCTGGGCCAGGGCCAGAACTTCGTGGCCAGCGACGTGCCCGCCCTGCTCGAGCACACGCGCGACTTCGTCTACATGGAGGAGGGCGACCTGGCGGTCGTCACCGCGGCGAAGATCGACATCTTCAACCGCGACGGGAAGCGGGTGAACCGCCCTACGCGCCGCATCGACTGGACGCCGATGATGGCGGAGAAGGGCGGCTACAAGCACTTCATGCACAAGGAGATCTGGGAGCAGCCCCGCGCCATCGCGGACACGCTGCGCGGCCGGATGCTCCTCACCGAGGGCGACGTCCACTTCGAGACCTGGAACCTCACCCCGGAGCAGGTCCAGTCCTTCACCAAGGTCACCATCCTGGCCTGCGGCACGTCGTGGCACTCGGGCGTGGCCGGCAAGCACATGATCGAGTCGCTGGCGCGGCTGCCGGTGGAGGTGGAGCTGGCCAGCGAGTTCCGCTACCGCGACCCCATCGTGGAGAAGAGCCACCTGGTCATCGCCATCAGCCAGTCCGGTGAGACGGCGGACACGCTCGCGGCCTTCAAGGAGGCGAAGCGGCTGGGCGCGCACACCATGGCCATCTGCAACGTCATCGGCAGCGCGATGACGCGCGAGGCGAACCTGCACGTCCTCACCAACGCGGGCCCGGAGATCGGCGTCGCGTCCACCAAGGCGTTCACCACGCAGCTGGTGACGCTGTACCTGCTGGCGGTGAAGCTGGGCCGCATGCGCGGCACGCTGTCGGTGGCGGGCGCGCAGGAGCACCTGACGCACCTGACGCAGGTGCCGAAGATGATTGAGGAGGTCCTCAAGTGCGAGCCGCAGGTGAAGCGCGTGGCGCGCGAGTTCATGAACGCGCAGGACTTCCTCTTCCTCGGCCGCGGCCCCATGCACCCGGTGGCGCTGGAGGGCGCGCTCAAGCTGAAGGAGATCTCCTACATCCACGCGGAGGGCTACGCGGGCGGTGAGATGAAGCACGGCCCCATCGCGCTCATCGACGAGAAGATGCCCGTGGTGGTCATCGCGCCGAAGCAGCCGCACATCGCCTACGAGAAGATCATCGGCAACATCGAGGAGGTCCGCGCGCGCGGCGGCAAGGTCATCGCCATCCTCGACGAGGACGACTCGCAGGCGGACAGCCTGGCCGACCACGTCATCCGCATCCCCGCCGCCTGCGCGCTGCTCGCGCCGGTGGTGGCCACCATCCCGCTGCAACTGCTCGCGTACCACGTGGCGGAGATGCGCGGGAACGACGTGGACCAGCCGCGCAACCTGGCCAAGAGCGTGACCGTCGAGTAGCGCGCCAGGGCGTCCACGCCTGAGCGCGAGCGAGCCCGGACTCCCTTCACAGGGGGCCCGGGCTCCTTCGTTTCCGCGGCTGCGTGGGCGCTACTTCTCGTCCGCCAGCTCCAGGAGCACCTCCAGGTCCGCGGCGGCGTCCAGCGACTCCAGCAGCTCCAGGTTCTCCACCACCTCGCGGTCCTCGTCGGTGAGCGGGGGCTCCGGCCGGCGGTTTTCGGCGGGCGCGGGCGGGGCCTCCGGGTGCACGGCCTTCGGGGGCGCGGGCGCGGAGTCCTCCTTGGGCGTCGGGGGCTGCTGCGCGGACGCGGGCACGCCCGCCGCGAGCGCGAGCAGCAGCCAGCAGGGCGCGGGCCTCACGGGGTGCGCCGCCTCTCGCGCAGCCGCTCGCGGGCCT
>JAFADT010000138.1 GCA_023424585.1 Pseudomonadota bacterium | reverse complement strand
GAACGCCAGCAGCAGCCGCGCGGACAGCGAGCCCAGCGCGTCCCGCAGACGGGAGGAATGAGGGCGTTGCTTCATCCGGGCGGTGCTCCTCGCACCCCCGCATCAAACGGCATGCCCCCGGTCCTGGCCAGTCCTCGTTCCGCGCCCGGGCGGCGCCCCCGGACTCAGGTGTCACGTGCGTCAGGACGGGGCGCACGAAGCGCGTCAGACCCGGTTGCTAGATGTAAGGGATTGAGGGGGCGCGTCATGCAGACAGGATGGCTGGGAAGACTCAGCGCGGGGCTGGTGGGGGTCGTGTCGCTCACGGCCTGCGGGACGCCGGGCTCGCGGGCCCTGCCGGTGGGGATGCACGGCTACGGGCGCTATCACAGCGCTTCACCGGCTTCGTTCACGCGCGACACCCCGTGGAGGCGAGCGGGGTCGAGCGGCGCCGTCGGTGGAGAGGAGTTGGGGCGCTACCTCTCGTTCATCCGCGAGAAGCGGGCCGCCCTGAAGCGGGCCCCCGTGCTGGAGACGGAGCGGCAGGTGGGCCATGCCGCGCTCAATGACCTCCTGCTCTGGGCCTCCGCGCGGACGGAGGAGGAGCTCGCGAAGGACGAGCCGCTGGAGGTGTACCTGCGGCTGAAGGCCCGGCACGCGGAGGCCCTGCTCGAGGCCGGCAAGCGCTCCGCGCGGGCGGAGGCGAAGCTGGAGGAGTTCCACCGCTGGGCGGACGCGCGCCGCCAGGTCCTGGCGGACGCGCACTTCCGGCGGCTCGGGAGCGACGGGCTGCTCGCCGAGCGCGCGCTCTACGAGGAGACGCAGCAGGCCTTGCTGGACGCGGTGCTGGACTGGGCCGCCGCGCACAAGGAGGACCCGGACCTTCCGAGCAAGAGCCCCGGCGAGGTGGAACTCTACCTGCTGGCGCGCGCCAGCTTCCTGGCGTCGGCGGTGGAGGCCGTCCGCTCCTCGTCCCCCATCTGGGACCCGGCCCGCGAGCCCCCGGGCATTCCGCCGGAGGAGCGGGTGCTGGAGATCGCGCTGGGCCTGCTGCCCGTCAACGGCGAGGTGGCGGACGTGAGCGGCGGGGGACTGGCAAAGAGCCTCTTGGGGGATCCGCTGACGGACGGCGAGCGGCTGCTGTGCGCGGTGAGCGTGGCGCTGCCGGTGGTGTCGGGGCGCCTGTTGCCGGAGGGCGCGCAGGGCGTGGAGCAGGTGGCGCTCCTGACGGGCCGGAGCCTGCGCGCGGTGCAGGCGTTGCAGCGGGTGTCGCGGCACCTGTCGCCGCGGGAGGCGCAGGAGGTGCGCCAGGTGCTGCGAGCGGCGGGACGCGGTGAGACCGTGTCCGCGGCGGAGGTGGAGAAGCTGCGGGCGCTGGCGAGGCGATTGGAGGTGCCGCTCGCGGAGGCGGGCCGGGTGCTGGCCCAGGGCAAGCGCGTGGCGCTGCTGGGCTCACGGGACGCGGCGGAGGGCGCGAGGCGGGCGCCGGGCAGCGCGGAGCACCTGGCGCTGGCCTGGGTGGACTACCAGTTCCGGCACCCGGGCAGGTATCCGCGCTTCAGCTACGCCGTGGATCCAGAGTGGGAGCGGCGCTACCAGACGGTGATCAAGAACAAGGGCGCGGACGGTGCGTTCGAGCCGTCCGTGCTCCAGGGCCGGAAGCTGCCGAAGAACACGGACCTCCTGCTGCCGCCCCCGGGCAGTATGGCCCAGGGCTTCGTCCCGGATGCCGTGACGGGGCACGCGGGGGAGCTGGTCTGGGGCCGCCCCTACGACTTCGTGGAGGTGACGGAGCGCGCGGAGTTGGCGCTCACGGGGAACCTCAAGGCCATGCTGGAGTACGTGAAGCAGTACGGGGGCTCCCTCGAGCTCTGGATCCGCTCCGCCAGACATCCCGAGGGCGCTACCCTGTTGACCGGGCCGCTTCATGGGGAGCTTGAAGCGCTCAAGCGGTCAGGCCAGGTCGACATCCAGTCCTTTCCTTGAGCACCAGGCCACCCTGGGCGGTGCGGCCCTCTTCGACCTGCCCACCCCCACCAGGTCCACGCGCGTTCCGGACGCGTCCTGGATGCCGCGCAAGCGCTGACGTCCCCACCGTCAGTCGAACATCGCCGCCAGCGCCTCGCTCAGGGTCTCCACGCCCACCACCTGGAGCTTCGTCGCCTCCACGCGCCGCGCGCTGCCCGCGGGCAGCACCACCCGCTGGAAGCCCATCTTCGCGGCCTCCGCGAGCCTCGGCTCCACCTGGCCCACCGCGCGCACCTCGCCCGCGAGCCCCACCTCTCCCAGCACCAGCGTCTTCGCGTCCAACGGCCGGTTCTGCAGGCTGCTCACCAGCGCCGCGCACACCGCCAGGTCGCACGCCGGCTCGCTCAACTGCATGCCGCCCGCCACGTTCACGAACAGGTCGCAGCCCACCAGCGGGATCTCCTCCTTCTTCTCCAGCACCGCCGCCAGCAGCGCCACGCGGTTGCCGTCCACGCCGATCGCCGTGCGCCGCGCGGTGCCGTAGCCCGTGGGCGCCACCAGCGCCTGCACCTCCACCAGCAGCGGCCGCGTGCCGTTGAGCGTGCTGGTCACCACGCTGCCGGACTTGCCCTGCGGACGCTCGGAGAGGAACAGCGCGGACGGGTCCGCCACCTCCACCAGCCCCGCGCCCTTCATCTCGAAGACGCCAATCTCGTTGGTGCTGCCGAAGCGGTTCTTGTGCGCTCGCAGCAGCCGGAACGGGTGGCCCCGTTCGCCCTCGAAGTAGAGGACCGTGTCCACCATGTGCTCCAGCACCCGGGGGCCCGCGATGGAGCCCTCCTTCGTCACGTGCCCCACCAGGAACGTGGGCACCCCGCTGCGCTTGGCGAACGCCATCAGCCGGCCCGCCACCTCGCGCACCTGGGTGATGCTGCCCGGCGCGTTGCCCAGCTCCGGCAGGTACATGGTCTGGATGGAGTCCACCACCAGCGCCTGCGGCTTCAGCGCCTCCGCCGCCTGGAGCACCCGCTCCGCGTCCGTCTCCGCGAACAGGTGGATGGCGTCACCCTCCACCCGCAGGCGCTCCGCGCGCATCTTCGTCTGCCGCAGGCTCTCTTCACCCGACACGTAGAGCACCGGCCCGTGCCGCGACAGCTTGTCCAGCGCCGCGAGGAGCAGCGTGGACTTGCCGATGCCCGGGTCGCCTCCCAGCAGCACCAGCGAGCCGCCCACCACGCCGCCGCCCAGCACGCGGTCGAACTCCGTGATGCCCGTCCTCCGGCGCACCTCCGTCTCCGCCGTCACGTCCTGTAGCTTCACCGGCCGGGAGGAGCCCCCCGCTGCGCCCCACGCCGGGCGCTTGTCGTCCACCTTCGCTTCGGTCTCCTCCAGGAGCGAGCTCCAGGCCCCGCAGTCCGGACACTTCCCGAGCCACTTCGCCGTCTGGTAGCCGCAGGCCTGACAGGTGTAGTGCGTCTTCGCCTTCGCCATGGGTTGGAGTGTCTACCCCAGACCCCTGACGTTTCGCCGCCTCATGCGCGCGCCATGCCCGCCAGGCAGGCAGGCGTCATGCCGTGGATCAGGTAGCGAGTTGCCCCACAGGGAGGGGCAGCCCACTTTCTGGACCACGGGCGACGCGACACCGCGCGCCCCCCACACAGGGAGAGTGTCATGGGGATTATCGCGTTTCTGGTGATTGGTCTGGTCGCGGGGCTGATCGCCCGGGCCATCATGCCGGGCAACCAGTCGATGGGGCTCATCGCCACCACGCTGCTGGGCATCGCCGGCTCGTTCGTGGGCGGCTTCGTCGGCTCGCTGTTCTCCAGTGACGGCCGGGTCTTCGACCTGCACCCCACGGGCCTGCTGTTCTCCGTCCTGGGCGCGCTGGTCGTGCTGTTCCTCGTGGGGCTCGCGGGCCGCGGCCGGCGCGTCCACGTCTAGCCGCACCGGGCCTTCCGACCGATGAGGCGGGAGACAGCCAGGGGACGTCCGTCACGCGCGGACGTCCCTTTCTGTTTTCACGGGCCTTCCGGAGGGGCGCCCAGAGGGGGAGGGGGGCTCGTCAACCCAACCGCGCGATGGCGTTGACAATGGCCTCCGGGCCACGCACCGTCGGCCCCCTGACGCCTCCCCAAGGAGCCCGCATGTCCGACACCGCCGAGTCCTTCCACGGCCACGCCCACCACGCCGCCCCCGTCCCGGAAGGGGTGACGGTGCGGCACGACTGGTCGCTCGCGGAGGTGAAGGCGCTGTACCAGCTGCCGCTCCTGGACCTGGTGCACCAGGCGCAGACGGTGCACCGGCGGGTGTTCGTGGAGAACAAGGTGCAGCTGTGCTCGCTGCTCTCCATCAAGACGGGCGGCTGTCCGGAGGACTGCGCGTACTGCCCGCAGGCGGCGCGCTACAAGACGGGCGTGAAGGCGGAGAAGCTGATGGCGGTGCCGGACGTGCTGGCCGCCGCGTCCCAGGCGCGGGCCGCCGGCGCCACCCGGTTCTGCATGGGCGCCGCGTGGCGCGAGGTGAAGGACGGCCCGCAGTTCGACAGCGTGCTGGAGATGGTGCGCGGCGTGCGGGCCCTGGGCATGGAGGCGTGCGCCACGCTGGGCATGCTCACCGACAGTCAGGCGAAGCGCCTGCGCGAGGCGGGCCTGTCCGCGTACAACCACAACCTGGACACGTCCTCGGAGCACTACGGGGACATCATCTCCACCCGCACCTATGACGACCGGCTGAAGACGCTCAACCGGGTGCGCGACGCGGGCATCTCCGTGTGCTGCGGCGGCATCATCGGCATGGGCGAGTCCGTGGACGACCGCTGCAACCTGCTGCGCACGCTGGCCAACCAGGAGGTGCACCCGGAGTCGGTGCCCATCAACGCGCTCGTGGCCGTGGAGGGCACGCCGCTGTCCCAGCAGCAGCGCGTGGAGACGGTGGACATGGTGCGCACCATCGCCACCGCGCGCCTGCTCATGCCGCGGTCCATGGTGCGCCTGTCCGCGGGCCGCATGCAGATGAACGAGGAGGCGCAGCTCCTGTGCATGATGGCCGGCGCCAACTCGCTCTTCTTCGGGGAGAAGCTGCTCACCACCGGCAACCCCGAGTACACCCAGGACATGGCGCTCCTGGAGAAGGCGGGCATCCGTCCCCTGGAGCCCCGGCAGGACCGGTGAGGCCCGTCACCCCCGTCGCGGACCGCTGGGCGCGCGAGGACCTGGAGGCCCTGTCCGCGAAGGGGCTCCGCCGCGCGCTGGAGCCGCTCGATTCCCCCCAGGGCGCGGAGGTGCGCGTGGGGGAGGAGCGGCTCGTCAACTTCTCCTCGAATGACTACCTGGGGCTCGCGGCGTCGCCCGCCGTGCGCGCCGCCGCCGCGGCCGCGCTGGAGCGCTACGGCGTGGGCACCGGCGCCAGCCGCCTGGTGGTGGGGGACATGGTGCCGCACCAGCGGCTAGAGGCGCGGCTCGCCCGCTTCGAGCGCGCGGAGGCCGTGCGCCTCTTCAACTCCGGCTACGCGGCCAACACCGGCATCCTGCCCGCGCTGGTGGGCCCCGGCGACGCGGTGTTCTCCGACGCCCTCAACCACGCCTCGCTGGTGGACGGCTGCCGGCTGTCGCGCGCGCGCGTCGTCGTCTACCCGCACGCGGACGTGGCCGCGCTCACCCGCGCGCTTGCGGAGACGCCCGCGCGGCGCAAGCTGGTGGTCACCGACAGCGTCTTCTCCATGGACGGAGACGTGGCCCCGCTGCGCGAGCTGGTGGCCGCGTGCGAGGCCCACGGCGCCGCGCTGCTGGTGGACGAGGCGCACGCCACCGGCGTCCTGGGCGCGCGCGGCGCGGGGCTGTGCGAGGCGCTGGGCGTGGAGGACCGGGTGGACCTGCGCATGGGCACGCTGAGCAAGGCGCTGGGCGGGCTGGGGGCGTATGTGGCCACCTCGCGCGCGGTGGCGGACCTGCTGGTGAGCCGCGCGCGGCCGTTCGTCTACTCCACCGCGCTGCCCGCGGCCCTGTGCGCCGCCGCCGCGTGCGCCGTGGACCTGGTGGAGCACGACCCCGCCCCGCGCGAGCGGCTGTGGGACCACATCCACCGCTTCACCGACGGTCTGCGCGCGCTGGGGCTTCCCGCCGAACCCCGGAGCGCCATCTTCCCGGTCGTCCTGGGCGAGCCCTCGCGCGCGCTGGACGCGGCGAAGCGCCTGCGCGAGGCGGGCCTGCTGGTGAAGGCCATCCGCCCGCCCACCGTGCCGGACGGCACCAGCCGGCTCCGCTTCTGTCTGTCCGCGGCCCACTCGACGGGCCACATCGACCTGGCGCTGGAGGCGCTGCGCCGGGTGGGAGTCTCTCATGGTCCCTGAGCCGCCGCGGTTCTTCGTCACCGGCACGGACACCGGCGTGGGCAAGACGCAGGTGTCGTGCGCGCTGCTGTCGCTCCTGAAGGACGCGGGCCACGCGCCCCAGGGCTTCAAGCCCTACGAGAGCGGCTGCGCGTCCCTGGAGGCCCCGGCGGACGCGCTGGCCATGCGCGAGGCCGCGGGCAGCACCCTGCCGGTGGACGCCGTGTGCCCGCACCGCTTCAAGGCCCCGCTGGCCCCGGGTATCGCCGCGGCCCGGCTGGGGCGGGCGCCGGACTTCCGCGCGACGCTCGCGGCGTGGAGG
>JAFADT010000134.1 GCA_023424585.1 Pseudomonadota bacterium | reverse complement strand
CCGCCTGGTCGTGCCTCCGGGCCAGACGTGGTTGCTCTATGCCCACGGCGCCAGCCCGACGGAGGTCAATCTCTGTTCGAGAAGCCGGCCGGTCCTCCCGGATGACAGCGAATTGACCTGGCTTCGCACGGGTGTCCTGCCGCCAGTGCCTGTATCACTCCAGCGCGAGGTCGCGAGCTGCGAGGTGTGTGAGCTCGAAGCGATTGGAGGACGCCTGCTGGTCTCCCCGGGAATGCCTCCGGCCAGTCGCTCCAGGTGGGGGGATGGGGAAGTGCAGGCGCGATGGAGGGCGGGCCAACCGTTCTTCGCGTATGCGGGAATGGGGGAGGACGTGGTGGTCGGAGTGTCCCGTGAGGGGCGTGCCTTCTTGCTGACCGATGCCTCTCATGAGTCCTCCGAGCGCAGGGCCTGCGAACGGCGGATCCAGCTCCGTTGGTGCAAGCGATTGGAGTTCCAGAACAAGGGGCAGTCCTCGTCGGTCTTCCGCTGTGTCGAGCCGGGGGAGCCCCAGGACGTCTGCGACGAGCAGCCGAGTCGGAAGATGCAATGGCTGCCGATGGAGCGGCTTCCTCCTGGAGCCTGTCGCTGGAACAAGCCCGATGCGCCCTCCTGCTATCTGGCCGAGGCCCGCTTCCCCTTTCCCTCGGGCAGCCCGGTCTTGCCGGTCCTGGCCTGTCATGCCCTGGAACCGGGAGCGGGCTCCGGCGCCTATGTCTGTGAGGTGAAGACCGCGCCGGAGCGCATCTCCCCGGAGCCGTGAACACTCAGCGCGCTGGTTCTTCGTCCTCGTTCAGGAGGCCGTGCTTGCGGAGCTTGTCGTGCAGCGTGGCGCGGCCGATGCCCAGTGCCCGGGCCGCCTCCGTGCGCTGTCCCTTGGAGGCCGCGAGCGCCGCGAGGATGAGCGCCCGCTCGTGCGCGTCCAGCTGCTCTCTCAGGGTGCCTCCCGCGTTGGATGCCGGCTGCGGCGCGGGGGGGCTGGCGCCTCCAGGCAACAGCTCCAGGTCGAGGGCGCCGTCGGCGGACAGCACCACGGCGCTCTCCAGGGTGTTCTCCAGCTCACGCACGTTGCCGGGCCAGGAGTAGGCCGTGAGCCGCTCCAGGAGGGCGGGCGTCACGGGCACCGGCGGCATGCGAAACCGTTCGGTGTGGCGCGCGAGGAAGTGCTTCGCGAGCGCGGCGATGTCCTCCGGGCGGCTTCGCAGTGGAGGCACCTGGAGCGTCACGACCTTGAGCCGGTAGTAGAGGTCCTCGCGGAAGCGGCCCTCCGCCACGCACCGCGGCAGGTCACGGTGGGTGGCGGCCAGGACGCGGACGTCCACCGGGAACGGGCGGTCCTCGCCCACGGGCCGCACTTCGCCCTCCTGTAGGACGCGCAGGAGCTTCGCCTGGAGGGGCAGGGCGAGCTCTCCGATTTCGTCCAGCAGCAGGGTGCCTCCGGAGGCCTCACGGAAGAGGCCCGGCCGGGCGCGCACGGCGCCGGTGAACGCACCCCGCGCATGTCCGAAGAGCTCCGCCTCCGCGAGCTCCGGCGTGAGCGCGGCGCAGTTGAAGCGCACGTAGGGCTTGTCCGCGCGCGGAGAGGCGCGCACCAGGGCCTCGGCGACGCGCTCCTTGCCGGTGCCACTCTCTCCGGTGATCAGCACCGTGACGTCGCGAGGCCCCACGCGCTGGATGAGCAGGGCGAGCCGCGCCATCGAAGGCGACACGAAGACCAGCGAGCGCAGCAGGTTCACCTCGCCGGACAGCCGCTCGTTCTCCGCCTCCAGGTGGACCATCCCGAGCGCCCGGCGCACCACGGCCAGCACGTCGTCCACGTCGAACGGTTTGCGGAAGTAGTCCAGCGCGCCCAACTTCATGGCCTCCACGGCGTGACGTTCGGAGCCGTGCGCGGTGATGAGGATGACCCGGGGCGCACGCGGGCGCGCGCGAACCCGGCGGAGCAGCTCCATGCCATCCATGCGCGGCATGCGCAGGTCGCTGAGCACCAGGTCCACGGGCGGCTCCGCGTCCAGGCGCGCGAGCGCGGCCTCTCCGTCCACCGCCTCCTCGACGTCGAGCCCGTCGTCCTCCAGCAACCCGCGCAGCGTGTAGCGCACGCCCGCGTCGTCATCCGCCACCAGCACGCGGGCCTTCATGGCAGGGCCTCCCTTCGCGGCGCTTCCGTCGTGGGGGGCGCGGCGGGCAGGCTCAGCTCCGCCACGCAGCCTCCGCCCTCGCGAGCGCGCAGGCTCAGCTCTCCGCCGTGCTGGCGCATCAAGGCCCGCGACAGCGCCAGCCCCAAGCCGGAGCCGTGGGGCTTCGTGGTGATGCCCGGCTCGAAGACGCGCTCGCGCACCTCCTCCGCGAGCCCGGGGCCCCGGTCGCGCACCTCCACGCGGCCTTCGCCCTGCGGCGTCGCCCAGGACTGGAGCTCCACCGTGGTGCCCCTCGGCGCGGCGTCCAGCGCGTTCTGCACCACGTCGATCAACACCTGCCGCACCTTGCGCGCATCGCACCACGCCTCCACCGGCGGCCCGTCCGCGACCTTCAACGCCACGCCCCGTTCTCCCGCCATGCCTTCGTGCAGCTCCGCCACCTGCCGGCACAACCCCTCCAGCGGCACGGGCGCCTCGTTGAGCGGGAGCAGCGGCCGGGAGAAGTTGAGGAACCCTTCGAGGATCTCCTGCATCCGGTCCACCTCCCGGCGCAGCACCGCAAGCCGCTCCGCGGGCCGCCCCTCCACCTCGCGGGCCACCATCGCGGCCAGCCCCTTCACGCTCGCGAGCGGGTTTTTCAGCTCGTGCGCGATCTCTCCCGACAGCGTGGTGAGCGAGCGCACCCGCTCCTCGTGCGCCTTCAGGGCCTCATCCCGCGCGTCCAGCGCGGTGCGCACCATGCCCCGGAACGTGTGCCGCAGCGTCGTGCCGATGAAGTTCACCCACATCATCAGGAACGCCGTCACCGCGAGCATCGTCACGAGCAGCGCGTCGTTGTGCCCCGCGCGCCGGCCGCCCCCGAAGAGGGCAGGCACCAGGTCATCCACCGCGCCCGTCAACGTCACCGCCGCCTGCACGCCCACCAGCGCGAGCAGGTAGCCCATCCACCTGCGAGCGCGGTCCGGAGGGAAGAGGATCGCCGTGGCCAGGGTCGCTGGCAGCACCAGCGGAATGAGCGGGCTCTCCAGTCCCCCCAGCGACAGGTTCACCACGGTGAAGAGCGGGAACGCCACCAGCGGCAACACCGTGCCCGACTCGTGCGACACCACCGGCTGGCGCCGCCACGACGCGACGACCGCCAGCCCCACCAGCACGATCCCCAGCGCGAGCGCCACGCACCACCGGCGCCAGGTGGACGTGTCCCCGATGAGGCCCAGCGACACCATCGCCACCGGCAGCGGGCTCAGGAACGCCATCACCTTCGTCACCTGCCGGAACATCCGCGAGAACGCCTCGCGCTGGACCTGCTCGACTCCGGCGGCCGTGGGCTGGGGTAGGGAATGCAAGGCGCGTCCTCCTGGACCGGGGTGTCAACCCTATGCCCAAGCAAGCCGGATGCCCCAGCCTGGATGCCCCTGGGGCCATTCCGCGCCGCGTCTACCTGTTCGGCGAACCGGCGTCCGGCGCCGGAACGCCGAACAAGCGAGGGCCCTGCCCCCGAGGGCTCCCCTGGCGTTCAGTGCTGGCACGTCGAGTGCTCAAGGTGACGACAGGACACGGGTTCAGGACCTGCCCGTGCGCCAGACGCGGACCCCTCGGGCGAGGCGGGCGTAGCGTGGCCCCGCCGCGCTCGGGGGGCGCTCCATTCGCGGCGAGGCCGCGCCAGGAGGCACGGGTGTCGGGATCGGGCAGGAAGTCGAAACACTCGAAGCGGGGCATCGTCGCGGGGGCGGTGGTGGTGGCCGTCGTCGTGAGCGGCATCCTGTGGCTGCGGCGGCCGACCCCCGAGCCCCCACCGCGCTTCACCGGCTTCGTCGTCAGCGACAACGTCTACCTGTCCTCGCCGGTGGCCGGCATGGTGGCGTCCGTGTCGGTGGTTCGCGGCCAGCGCGTGGAGGTGGGCACGCCGCTGTTCCGCATGGACCCCACGTCGCTGGGGGCGCGGGCCGACCAGGCGCGGGCACAGGTGGGGCAGACCGAGGCCCAGCTGCTCGCCCGCCAGTCGGACGTGGCC
>JAFADT010000121.1 GCA_023424585.1 Pseudomonadota bacterium | reverse complement strand
CTGCTCTCCATCGTGCAGATGCCCAAGGGCGTGCCGGTGGGCACGCAGGCCATTGGCAAGCCGGGGGCCGCCAACGCGGCGCTGCACGCGGCGGCCATCCTGGCGCTGAAGTACCCGGAGCTGCGCGAGCGGCTGGCCGCCTGGCGCAAGGCCCGCACGGACGAGGTGCTGGCGCAGCGCGAGGTGGCGGGATGAGCGGCCCCATGGTGCTTCCGGGCGGGACGCTGGGCATCCTGGGCGGCGGCCAGTTGGGGCGCATGATGGCGCTGGCGGCGCGCACGCTGGGCTACCAGGTGCAGGCGCTGGATCCGGACTCGGCGTGCCCGTCCCGCTCCGTGGTGGACCGCTGCCTCACCGCGTCCTTCTCCGACACGGCGGCGGCGGAGGACCTCGCGCGCCAGTGCGACGTGGTGACGCTGGAGATCGAGAAGGTGTCGCTGTCCACGCTCAACGCGGTGGCCCGGCACGCGCCCATGCGGCCCGGCGCCTCCGTGCTGGAGGTGGTGCAGCACCGCGGCCGGCAGAAGGGCTGGCTCGCGAGGGGCGGCTTCCCGCTGGGCCCGTGGCGCGAGGCGAGCTCGGAGGCGGAGCTGTCCGAGGCCATCACCGCGCTGGGCGGCAGGTGCTTCATCAAGTCCAGCGAGGGCGGCTACGACGGGCGCGGCCAGTACGAGGTGAAGTCGGCCGCCGAGGCGGGCGCCGCGTGGAAGGAGCTGGGCGAGCGCTCCGTGGTGGTGGAGGCCGCGCTCGACTTGAAGGCGGAGCTGTCCGTGCTGGTGGCGCGCGCCCCCGACGGGCAGCTGGCGGTGTACCCGCCCGCGTTCAACCACCACGAGGAGCGCATCCTCGCGTGGTCGCTGCTCCCGGGGCCGCTGCCGCCGGCCGTGCTGTCGCAGGCGGCGCAGGTGGCGCGCGACATCACCGCGGCGCTGAAGGTGGAGGGGCTGCTGGTGGTGGAGATGTTCCTGCTGGGGGACGGGTCGCTGCTCGTCAACGAGGTCGCGCCGCGGCCGCACAACAGCTTCCACTCGACGGAGGTGGCGTGCCTGACGAGCCAGTTCGAGCAGGCCGTGCGCGCGGTGTGCAACCTGCCCCTGGGCTCCGTGGAGGTGGTGCGCCCCGCGGCCATCGTGAACCTGCTGGGCGACCTGTGGCTCCAGGAGGGCGGGCCCCGGTTCGCGCAGGCGCTGGCGCTGCCCGGCGTCCGGCTGCACCTGTACGGCAAGCGCGACGCGCGCAAGGGGCGCAAGATGGGCCACCTGTCCGCGGTGGGCAGCACGCCCGAGGACGCGCTCCAGCGCGTGAAGGCCGCCGCCACGGCCCTGGGGATGTAACGCCCATGAAGACGAACGCCGCCCGGCTGCTGGACTCGCTCGGCGTCGCGTACACGCTGCGCGACTACGACGTGGATCCGGACGACCTGTCCGCAGAGACGGTGGCCGCCAAGGTGGGCATGCCCGCGGAGCAGGTCTTCAAGACGCTGGTGGCCAGGGGCGACCGCACCGGCGTGTTGATGGCGGTGGTGCCGGGCAACGCGGAGC
Source organism: Pseudomonadota bacterium (assembly GCA_023424585.1). Lineage (GTDB taxonomy): Bacteria > Myxococcota > Myxococcia > Myxococcales > Myxococcaceae > Corallococcus. The sequence continues at coordinate 1,106 of JAFADT010000121.1, read as the reverse complement.
TGGACCTGAAGGCCCTGGCGCGGCTGTCCGGCGACCGCAAGGTGGACACCGTCCCGCTCAAGGAGCTCCAGCCGCTCACCGGCTACATCCGGGGCGGCGTCACGGCGCTGGGGGGCAAGAAAGACTACCCCGTCTTCGTGGACGAGACGCTGGAGCTGTTCGACGCGGTCGCCGTGTCGGCCGGGGTGCGCGGGACGCAGCTGGTGCTCGCCCCGGCGGACTACCTCCGCGTGACGAAGGGCCGGACGGGACCCATCTCGCGCCCGAAGGCGTAGACCCTTTTCGCGCGCCGCGCGTTCGAACGGACATTCCCGGCCCTTGGGGCCGTTCCCGGGGTGTCCCGATGAATGCCGCCGTGTTGCAATTCCATCACCGCGAAGCCTTCGAGCACACCGTCACGCGCGCGCTGGCGGCGGGCGCCGGAGCGGGCTTGGTGCAGTGGGTCAGCCTGCGCGCGGGCATGCCGGTGCCGCTGCAGTGGCTGGTGCCCGCGGCCGTGGTGCTGGCCTGCGCGCGCGGCGACCGGTGGGACCGGGGCCTCCTGAGCGGCCTGGGGTTGGTGCTCGTCGCGCTCCCCTACGGGTTGGGCCTGTCCCCCGCGTGGACGGTGGCCAGCAGCGGCGCGGCCGCCGGGGCGCTGCTGGTGCGCGCGCGGCTCAACGACCTGGGCGAGGAGGGACAGGTCGCGGAGGCCCGCCCCACGCTGATGCACTACGGGCTGGGCGCCGTGCTGGGCGCGGGGCTCACGCTGGCGGGCGGCGTGGTGGCGAACATCCTGTCGGCGCGGCTGGCGTCCGTGGCCACGCCCACGCTGCTGGCGGCGGCGGTGGTGGGCGGCATCGTGGGGCTCTTCGTGGGGCTGGGCGCCATCGCCGCGCACCTGGGCCTGACGGCCGACCCGGTGGAGGCGCGCGCGGAGGAGCTGCTGCCCCAGCTCACCGGGGACTTCCACGCGCTGTCCGAGCGCGCGCTGTCCCTCTACCGCCAGTGCGGCCAGTCCCTGGCGAAGCTGCCCCGGGAGCCCGCGCGCGAGGAGCTGGCCCGCACGCTGGCGCGGATCACCAAGGGCGCGGTGGAGCTGGCGTCCGAGTGGGCCGGCGTGGAGG
>JAFADT010000094.1 GCA_023424585.1 Pseudomonadota bacterium | reverse complement strand
CCTCCACGCGCGCGCAGCCCGTGCGGCAGGACGCCCGCGAGGGGCTTGCCCCAGGAGCGCGTCCGGCCCGGCGCCCAGCAGCGCGGCCACGTTCGCGCTCACGACCGCGACGGCCCGCGGGTCCTCCTGGAAGGCGACGAGCACGCCCCGGGGCTGGATGCCGCCCAGCAGGTGGATGGGCTCACGGTCACAGCCGCTGAGGTCGGCATCAGAGACGGGCGGGGACATCGTGCGCTCGCGTCCGCGTCATCCAGGCGGCGAAGGTGTCGAAGGTGTCGCGGGCGCCCTGCACGACGGCCGCGTCGAAGGTGTCGGAGGCCGCCCGCTGGGACGCCTGGGTGAGGGCGTCGCCGAACGCGCGCCACATGGGGCCCACCTGGTCGCCGTAGGCTCGGAAGAAGGCGAAGGTCCCCACGCGCGCGTCCGGACCGAAGTGGCGCCGCAGGTGGCGCAGGATGAGCTGGCCGCCCAGCGTGGCGCCCTCCAGCACGTACGCGCAGCCCAGCGCCTCCGCCAGCCCCGTCAGCGCCGGCAGCGGAGCGGCCCGCGGCAGTCGCGCGAGCGAGCCCGTGTCGTGCCCCAGGGCGCGCAGGTCCTCCTCCAGGAGCCGCGTCTTCCAGCGCGCCTCCAGGCCCAACGCCGGCTCCAGGGCCGACAGGGGCTTGGCGAGCCGCGCCTCCAACGGCAGGTAGAGCCCGTGGAAGTCCTCCAGGTGGCGTCGGTAGTCCGCGGGCGTCAGGTGCGCGTCCATCAGACGCACCACGCCCTCCGTGCGCTCATGGTGAGGGCGCGTCTCCGTCTTCAGCCGCTGAAGCAGGTCCAAGGTCGCCGGAGGATGGGAAGCGGGGAGGCGGCAGGAAAGAACCGATTGCGCCGACTGTTGGCCGTTCATCGCGGGCGGGTGTTGGCCTCCCGCTCCTTCACGCGACGGGAGCCGCACGCGGCGTGAGGCTTCACGAGGGGCCTGTTTCCCCGGCACCACTGCACGCGGTGGCTCGACCCCCTGAGCCACCCTGTCTTTACGGCTCGCGACACGCCGCGTTAGCCTGGATGCTCCACAGCTTGGCTTCCCGCGTCATCCGGGAAAGGGGACCTGACGATGCCGTTCACCCTCCCTCCGCGCTACGGGCTGTATGAGCCGGAGACCGAGCATGACGCCTGCGGCGTGGGGTTCGTGGCCCACCTCCGGGGCCAGCGCTCCCGGGGCATCGTGGAGGACGCGCTGGAGCTGCTCAACCGGCTGAGCCACCGCGCCGCCGCGGGGCGCGATCCCGAGACGGGCGACGGGGCCGGCATCCTGGTGCAGTTGCCGCATCGCTTCTTCAACCATGAGGCGCCGAGGCTGGGCTTCGAGCTGCCGCCGCGCCGCCAGTACGGCGTGGCGCAGGTGTTCCTGCCGCCGGAGCCGGAGGCGCGCCGCGCGTGCGAGGCGCTGTTCGAGGAGGTGGTGGTGGAGGAGGGGCAGCGGCTGCTCGGCTGGCGCGACGTGCCGGTGGCGCCGGAGGAGCTGGGGCCACTCGCGCGCCAGGCCGCGCCGGTCATCCGGCAGCTCTTCATCGCGCGCCGCCGCGTGGTGCCCAGCGCCTTCGAGCGCAAGCTCTACCGCATCCGCAAGCTGGTGGAGAACCGCGTGCTGGCGCGCGGCGTGGATCCGCAGGGGCGCTTCCACGTGGCCAGCTGTTCGTCGGAGACGCTCATCTACAAGGGGCTCCTGCTGCCCCGACAGCTGCCGCGCTTCTACGCGGACCTGCGGCACCCGGAGCTCGTCAGCGCGCTGGCGCTGGTGCACTCGCGCTTCTCCACCAACACCTTCCCCACGTGGGAGCTGGCGCAGCCGTTCCGCTTCATCGCGCACAATGGTGAGATCAACACCCTGCGCGGCAACCGCAACTGGATGACGGCGCGGCGCGGGCTGCTGCAGACGGCGAAGCTGGGCGGGAGCCTGGAGCCGCTGTGGCCCATCATCGTCCCGGGCAAGAGCGACTCCGCGCAGTTCGACAACATGGTGGAGCTGCTCTACCTGGGCGGCCGCACCCTGCCCCACGCGATGATGATGATGATCCCGGAGGCGTGGGAGGGGCACAAGCAGCTGGGCGACGAGCGCCGCGCCTTCTACGAGTACTCCGCGTCCCTGCTGGAGCCGTGGGACGGCCCCGCGGCCATCGCGTTCACGGACGGGCAGCTCATCGGCGCGACGTTGGACCGCAACGGCCTGCGCCCCGCGCGCTACCTGGTGACGGAGGACGACCGCGTCATCCTGGCGTCGGAGACGGGCGTCATCGACGTGCCCCCGTCGCAGGTGCGCCGCAAGGGCCGGCTGACGCCGGGCCGCATGCTGCTGGTGGACACCACCGAGGGGCGCATCCTAGAGGACGAGGAGGTGAAGCGCGAAATCACCTCGCGCTGGCCCTACCGCCGCTGGCTCCAGCGCAACGTCTTCACCTTCGAGGACCTGCCCGCGGTCCCCGCTCCCGCGCGCGTGAAGGGCGAGGCGCTGTGGCGGCTCCAGCGCGCGTTCGGCTACACGGACGAGGACGTCCGCGCGACGCTGATCCCCATGGCGGAGACGGGCAAGGAGCCCACGGGCTCCATGGGCACGGACACGCCGCTGGCGGTATTGAGCGACCAGGCCCCCACCCTCTTCAACTACTTCCACCAGCTCTTCGCGCAGGTGACCAACCCGCCCATCGACCCGCTGCGCGAGGCGCTGGTGATGACGCTGGCCACCGCGCTGGGCCCGGAGGGCAACACCTTCGAGGAGACGCCGGAGCAGTGCCACCGGCTGTCGCTGCCCGGCCCCATCCTCACCAACGGCCAGCTGGCGCGGCTGGCGAACCTGCGCGGCGACACCGGCCTCTTCGAGCCGCGCTCCCTCAGCCTGCTCTACCCGCATGCGGGCGGCGCGGCCACGGCGCTGGAGGTCGCGGTGGAGCGGCTGTGCACGGCGGCGGTGGACGCGGTGGACGCGGGCGCGAGCATCCTGGTCCTGAGCGACCGCGGCGTGGACGCGGCGCACGCGGCCATCCCGGCGCTGCTGGCCGTGTCCGCGGTGCACCAGCGGCTGGTGCGCGACGGCACGCGCATGTACACGGGCATCGTGCTGGAGACGGCGGAGGCGCGCGAGGTGCACCACTTCGCGTGCCTGTTCGCCTACGGCGTGTCCGCGGTGAACCCGTACCTGGCGCTGGACACGCTGCGCGCGCTGGCGGACGCGGGCGGGCTGAAGGTGGACGCGGACAAGGCGCAGGCGCAGTACCTCCACGGCCTGGAGGAGGGCCTGCTCAAGGTGATGTCCAAGATGGGCATCTCCACGCTCCAGTCCTACCGCGGCTCGCAGCTCTTCGAGGCGGTGGGCCTCCAGCGAAGCCTCATCGAGAAGCACTTCACCGGCACGTCGTCGCGCGTGGAGGGCGTGGGCCTGCCTGAGCTGGGCCGCGAGGTGGCGGAGCGGCACGCGCGCGGCTTCGGCCCCGGCGCGGACGGCGAGGAGGACCTGCTGCCGGTGGGCGGGCAGTTCCGCTGGCGCCGCCAGGGCGAGCGGCACAAGTGGAACCCGGCCACCGTGGCGAAGCTCCAGGCGGCGGTGCGCGCGAACGACGCGGCGCTGTTCCAGGAGTACTCGAAGCTGGCGGACGACGAGACGCGCGAGCACAGCAACCTGCGCGGCCTCCTGGACGTGGTGACGGACGGCCGCACGCCGGTGCCGCTGGAGGAGGTGGAGCCCGCGCTGGAGCTGGCGCGGCGGTTCGTCACCGGCGCCATGTCCTTCGGCTCCATCAGCGCGGAGGCGCACGAGACGCTGGCCATCGCGATGAACCGGCTGGGCGGCCGCTCCAACAGCGGCGAGGGCGGCGAGGAGTCCCGCCGCTACACCCAGGACCCCAACGGCGACTCGCGCCGCAGCGCCATCAAGCAGGTGGCCAGCGCGCGCTTCGGCGTCACCGCGGAGTACCTGGTCAACGCGGACGAGCTCCAGATCAAGATGGCCCAGGGCGCCAAGCCCGGCGAGGGCGGCCAGCTGCCGGGGCACAAGGTGGATGAGCGGATCGCCCGCGTGCGCTGGAGCACGCCGGGCGTGACGCTGATCTCCCCGCCGCCGCACCACGACATCTACTCCATCGAGGACCTGGCGCAGCTCATCTACGACCTCCAGTCCGTGAACGCGAAGGCGCGCGTGAGCGTGAAGCTGGTGAGCGAGGTGGGCGTGGGCACCATCGCCGCGGGCGTGGCCAAGGCGGGCGCGGGCTGCGTGGTGGTGGCGGGCTACGAGGGCGGCACGGGCGCCTCGCCCCTCTCCAGCCTCCAGCACGCGGGCCTGCCGTGGGAGCTGGGGCTGGCGGAGACGCAGCAGGTGCTGGTGCACAACGGCCTGCGCTCGCGCATCCGCGTGCAGGTGGACGGCGGCCTGCGCACCGCGCGCGACGTGCTGGTGGCGGCGCTGCTGGGCGCGGAGGAGTTCGGCCTGGCCACCGCGAGCCTCGTGTCCGTGGGCTGCATCATGCTGCGCAAGTGCCACCTCAACACCTGCTCGGCGGGCATCGCCACGCAGGACGCGGCCCTGCGCGAGCGCTACCAGGGCACGCCGGAGAACGTGGTGAACTTCTTCCTCCTGCTCGCGGAGGACCTGCGCCGGCACATGGCGAGGCTGGGCGTGCGCAGGCTGGATGAGCTGGTGGGCCGGGTGGGCCTCTTGCGCCAGCGCGCGGCCGTGGACCACTGGAAGGCGCGCAAGGTGGACCTGTCCGCGCTGCTCACCGCGCCAGCGGCGCCGGCCACCGAGCCGCGCCACTGCCAGACGCCGCACCGCAAGGACGTGGCGGACCACCTGGACCACGCGCTGCTGGAGAAGGCGCAGTCGGTGCTCGCGGGCGGGCCGCCGCTGCTGCTGACGCTGCCGGTGGCGAACACGCACCGCGCGGTGGGCGCCATGCTGTCCGGGGAGATCGCCCGCCGCCACGGCGCGCAGGGGCTGCCGGACGGGAAGCTGCGGGTGAAGCTGAAGGGCTCCGCGGGCCAGAGCTTCGGCGCGTTCCTCGCGTCCGGCGTGACGCTGGAGCTGGAGGGCGACACCAACGACTACCTGGGCAAGGGGCTGTCCGGCGGGCGCATCATCGTCTACCCGCCGGAGGGCAGCCGCTTCGCGCCCGAGGAGAACGTGCTGGTGGGCAACACGGTGCTCTACGGGGCCACGGCCGGCGAGGTGTACCTGCGGGGCCTCGCGGGCGAGCGCTTCGCGGTGCGCAACAGCGGCGCGCAGGCGGTGGTGGAGGGCGTGGGCGACCACGGCTGCGAGTACATGACGGGCGGCACGGTCGTCGTGCTCGGCCCGACGGGCCGCAACTTCGGCGCCGGCATGTCCGGCGGCACGGCCTACGTGCTCGACCTGCGCGAGAGCGCCGTGAACACGAGCGCGC
>JAFADT010000081.1 GCA_023424585.1 Pseudomonadota bacterium | reverse complement strand
ACCAGCAGGGGCAGCCGGGACAGGAGGGCCTCCGGCGCCAGGGTCATCCCCGCCACGGTGACGGGGGCGCCGGTGAGGACGGCGCGCAGCAGGGGCCCGACGATCCACGCGTACGCGGCGGTGGCGGCCGCGGCGGCGAGCGAGGCCAGGGTGCCCGCGAGGAGCAACCGGCGGTACGGGCTCAGGTAGCCCAGGAGCCGGCGATAGACGTGCGCGGAGGGACGGGGGGCCACGGGAGGGGGCGCACTCTGTCACCGAGGCGACGGTGGCGTCCAAGCCAAAGGGACGTGGGAAGCGGGGGTGCATGGCCGCCCGCTCCACGGCCGGTCAGGGAGCGCTCGCGCCCGCCTGCGTTGCCGCATCCCACACATGCGGACAGCTTGAGATGCGCCATGGAAACCAACTCCGAGAAAGAGGTCCAGTTCAATCCCGGCTGCGAGTCGGTCGTGGAGGACGCAGAGCGCCGACGTCTGCTCTGGCTGATGGCGGAGTACTTCCGAACCATCGGTTACACAGACATCAAGGCCCGGCTCCCTGGCTTCATGCCGCCGCCCGTGCTCTCCGGCACCATCGAGGACCACCGGCCGGACTTCACCTGCCGCCAGTCCGACTCCGCCCGCACGCCCATCATCCTGGAGATCGTCACGCCCGGCATGGTGGATGATCCGACCGCGGAGAACCGCTGGAGCCTCCTGGCGAGCGCCGCCAAGCTCTACAACGCGGAGCTGCACTTCGTGGTCCCCAAGTGGGCCAACGGCCCCGTGGATCCGGCCCTCAAGCGCCGGCTCGCCCGCATGGAGCTGACGGCCAACCGCGTCTGGACGGTGTAGCTGAGCAGTCTCATGTCGCAGGGCTGGACCTCGGGCCTGGATTGCTGGCGTGTTTCGCTGCGTTATAGTGACTCCGATTCTCTACGCAGCTTGAAAACGCCAGCAATTTCCAGGGGTTCGATTCAATGGCAGGGGCCGCAGGGCAGAAGCGCGACTACTACGAGGTCCTGGGCGTCCAGAAGAATGTCTCGGCGCAGGACCTGAAGAGCGCGTTCCGCAAGGTCGCGTTGCAGTACCACCCGGACCGCAACCCCGGGAACCACGAGGCCGAGGAGAAGTTCAAGGAGGCCTCGGAGGCCTACGAGGTCCTGAGCGATCCGGACCGGCGCACGAAGTACGACCGCTTCGGCCATGCGGGCAACCCCTTCGGGGACGCGGGCGGCGGCTTCCAGGGCGTCAACATCAACGACATCTTCGGGGAGATCTTCGGCGACATCTTCGGGGGTGGCGGCCGGGGCCGGCAGCGCAGCAGCCGGGGCGCGGACCTGCGCTACAACCTCGAGATCTCCTTCGAGGAGGCGGCGTTCGGCTGCCGCCCGAAGGTGACCATCCCCCGCCCGAAGAAGTGCGAGACCTGCTCCGGCTCCGGCAGCAAGAGCGGCTCGGCGCCCCGGCAGTGCGCGGCGTGCGGCGGCAGCGGCGAGCTGCGCTACTCGCAGGGCTTCTTCGCGGTGTCCAGGCCGTGCGGCGACTGCGGCGGCACGGGCGCCACCATCCCGGATCCGTGCGGCAAGTGCCGGGGCTCAGGGAAGACCCCGTCGGAAGAGGTCATCGAGGTCGCCATCCCGGGCGGCGTGGACAACGGCACGCGCGTGCGGCTGGCCGGCATGGGTGAGCCCGGGGACCGGGGGGCTCCCGCGGGTGACCTGTACGTGACGGTCATCGTGCGCGAGCACCCGCTGTTCCAGCGCGAGGAGTACGAGGTCTTCTGCGAGGTGCCGGTGTCCTTCACGCAGGCGGCGCTGGGCGCGAAGATCGACGTGCCCACGCTGGACGGCAAGGTGAAGATGACCATCCCGGCGGGGACCCAGTCCGGCAAGGTGTTCCGCCTGCGCGGCAAGGGCATCCCGCACCTGCACAGCCAGCAGCGCGGGGATCAGCACGTGCGCGTCATCATCGAGACGCCCACGGAGCTGTCCTCCAAGCAGCGCGAGCTGCTGGAGCGCTTCGCGGAGGTGTCCGGCGAGGAGACCCATCCCCAGTCGAAGACCTTCTTCGACAAGGTGAAGGAGCTCTTCGGCTAGCAGGCCGGGCGTGCGTCCGGGGCCGCGCGCGAGCGCGGCTCCGGGGCCGCACGGCAGGGGGAGGGGATGGGGCTCCCCCTCGGTGACGCACGCGGGCACGCGCGGTGCATTGAAGCGGACGTTCCACGGGAATCTTCCCCCCGCTCAAGTGTCGACGGAGCCGCACCCGCGCTGCTATGCACCTCGCCATGGAAGTCCTCTCCGCATCGCGCCGCGCGCTCGTCGCCGCGCTGGCCCTGACGTTGACCGCCTGCCCCAAGACGCCCTCCCGCACCGACAGCCGGGACGACACCTGGGGGGGCGACACCGCCCAGAACAACCGCCCGCGCGTGGAGGTGAAGCAGGACGCCACCGCGAACGCCGCGCTCGCGCAGGCCCGCACCCAGGCGCAGTCGAACCCGGACAAGCGGCAGGCCGCGGAGACCTACCTGTCCGTGCGCAAGGCGTACCCCGCCACCACGGCCGGCCAGGACGCGCTCTACAACGCGGGCGTCCTCTACTTCGAGGTGAAGGACTACGCGAACGCGCGCCGGACCTTCAACGAGCTGCTCTTCGAGAACCCCCTCCACGCCCAGGCCGAGGACGCCAAGCACAAGCTGGCCATCTCCGCCATGGAGGTGGGCGCCTACCGCGACGCGTACCAGACGCTCACCAGCCTGGCGGAGCGCGCGGAGGGCGCGGAGAAGGAGCAGCTGCTGAAGGAGGCCGCGCGCGCGGCGGAGGGCGCGGGCCTGTACTCGCAGGCGCTGTCGTCCGCCGTGAAGGAGGCCGGCGACGCCCAGACGCCCGAGGAGAAGGCGGCCGCGGTGCGGAAGGTGGAGCAGCTGGTGGAGGGCCGCGCCAGCTTCCTCGACATCGCCCGCGTGCAGGAGGGGCTGTCCCCGTCCAACCCGGCGTGGCCGGTGCTCCAGTTCAAGCTGGCGCGCATCTACTACCACCTGCGGGACTGGACCCGCCTGGAGGAGACGCTCCAGACGTACCTGCGCGAGGCGCCCGACAGCGCCTTCGCGCCGCAGGCGAAGGAGCTGCTCGCGCGCGCCACCCGCCGCGTGGAGGTGCGTCCGCGCACGGTGGCGGTGCTGCTGCCCATGACGGGCCGCTACCAGCCCATCGGTGAGGCCGTGCTGCGCGGCGTGAAGCTGGCCCTGCAGGGCAGCGACATCGAGCTGGTGGTGAAGGACACGCAGGGCGACGTCAACAAGACGGGCACGGCGATGGAGCAGCTCGCGTTCGACGACGGCGCCATCGCGGCCCTGGGGCCCCTGCTGGTGGACGACACCAAGCGCGCGGCGCTCCTGGCGGAGGAGCTCCAGGTGCCGCTGCTGACGCTCAGCCGTCAGGAGGGCATCACGGACATCGGCCCGTACGTCTTCCGCAACATGCTGACGAACTCCGCGCAGGCGCGCGCCATCGCGGACTACGCGATGAACGTGAAGGGCTACAAGCGCTTCGCGGTGCTCTACCCGAACATCCCCTACGGCGTGGAGCTGGCGAACGAGTTCTGGGACGACGTGGTGTCGCGCGGCGGCGTGGTGCGCGGCGCGGAGTCCTACTCCTACGACCAGACGACGTTCACCGGCGAGGCCAAGCGCCTGGTGGGGCGCTACTACCTGGAGGACCGCGGCGACTACGCGGAGGCCGTGCGCGACGTGCAGGGGGAGAAGATCACGGACGCGTACCGCCGCCGCAAGGCCATGGAGAAGGCGAAGAGCGGCGTGGAGCCCATCATCGACTTCGAGGGCCTCTTCATCCCGGACGACTGGCGCCGGGTGAGCCTGGTGACGCCGGCGCTGGCGGTGGAGGACATCGTCACCAACGCGTGCGACCCGCGCGACCTGGAGCGCATCCGCAAGACGACGGGCAAGAAGGACCTGAAGACCGTCACCCTCTTCGGCACCAACCAGTGGTCCAGCCCCAAGGGCCGCTCGGGCCTGCCGGAGCTGCTGGAGCGCGGCGGCAAGTTCGTCACCTGCTCGGTGTACGTGGACGGCTTCTTCGTGGACTCGCAGCGGCCGGCGACGCAGAAGTTCGTGAAGAGCTACCGCGACGCGTACCGCGAGACGGGCCGCGACCCGGGCCTCCTGGAGGCCATCGGCTACGACTCGGCGCGCATGGTGCGGCAGGTGCTGGACAAGCAGCGGCCCAACACCCGCGCGGCGATGCGCGAGGCCCTGGCGGGGCTGAAGGACTTCGACGGCGCCACCGGCCGCACCTCGTTCAACGACAAGCGGGAGGCGGACAAGCAGCTGTTCCTCCTGTCCGTGGACAGCAAGGGCGTGAACGAGATCAACGTGGACAAGGAGAAGGCCGCCGTCCGCGGGTCGGGTTCATGAGCCCTCGCACCGGAGGCTTCGTGCTCGCGGGCGCGCTGGCGCTCACGGGCTGCGCGCACACGGCCGTGGGCCTGACGCCGGACACGGCGGGCCGGTTGGAGTCCACGCCCGGCGCCTTCCTCTCCGGCGCGGTGGAGGGCTTCGACGGCGAGCCCACCGTCCTCAACCGCAAGGACTTCATCTGGGCGGTGGACTTCGCGCCGCGCGGCCAGCGCGTGGCGTACACGCGCCTGGGCGACAAGGCGTACCACGTCTCCATCTGGGACCTGGCGCCCGCCGCGGCGAAGGCCGGGGACGCCCGCGCGCCGGTGCTGCGCGCGGATCCCTCCGTCAACGTCCAGCAGTACGACCTGGAGGGCGTGGCCTTCTCTCCGGACGGCGCGCGCGTGGCCACGGTGAGCCGCAGCGGCGCGGTGCAGCTCTTCGACGCGGCGACGGGCGCGCAGGTGGGGGCGCTCGCCACGGAGGAGCCGCTGGTGTCGGTGGCCTTCCATCCGGACGGCGGGTGGCTGGCGGTGGGCAGCGCGGCGGGCCTGGTGTCCCTGCTGTCCGTGCCGGAGCTGGCGTTCGGCGCGGAGGCCCGGCTGCACTCGGGGCCGGTGAGCGCGCTGGCGCTCACGGGCTGCGCGCACACGGCCGT
>JAFADT010000058.1 GCA_023424585.1 Pseudomonadota bacterium | reverse complement strand
AGGACTACGGCTTCATGTACCAGCGCAGCTTCGAGGACCTGGACGGCAACCAGTGGGAGTCCTTCTGGATGGATCCCGCCACCGTGCAGCCGCAGCAGTAGCTCAGAGCGGGCGCTTCATGCCCTCGTGGCTCGCCACGAATCCCAGCCGCGCGTAGAAGCGCTGGGCTTCGTGGCGGAGCTTGTCCGTGGTGAGCTGCATCAACCCGCAGCCCCGGGCCCGCGAGCGCTCCATGGCGTCCACCATCAGCGCCTCGCCGATGCGCTGTCCCCGCAGGTCCGAGCGCACGCGCACCGCCTCCACCAGCGCCCGCCACATCCCGGCCCGGCTCAGGCCCGGGATGTACGTGAGCTGGAGCGTGGCCACGACCTGCCCCTCCTGTTCCCCCACGATGAGCTCATTGTTCGGGTCCGCGGAGATGTCGTCGAACGCGGCGCGGACGGAGGGACTGACCTCCTCCGTGTAGCCGGTGCGCGCCTGCGCGATGGCGTCGTCCGCGAGCAGCGTGAGGATGGCGGACAGGTCCGAGGCACGGGCGAGGCGGAAGGTGATGGGGGGCATGTCGATGTGTCTATTCCTCGGAGAAGAAGTCGGAGTCCACGCGCTTGAGCTCGTAGGCGCTCACCGTGTTCACACCGATACCGAAGTCGAACATCAGTCCCGACAGCTGGGCGCCATCGATGAGAACGATCTTCTTGTCGATGCGCGCCACATACTCACGCGCCTCCTTGGAGAAGGTGGACGTCGTGATGAAAACACCCTTGCGGGCTCGCTCGCCTTCCAGCGTCCCAGCGAACCCCTGGACTTCAGGTCGCCCCACGGTGTTCTGCCAGCGCTTGGCCTGGATGTAGATGACGTCGAGGCCCAGGTGGTCCTCCTTGATCATCCCATCCACGCCGCCATCGTGACTGCGGCCGAGTGCCTTCCCGGCATCCTCCAGCGAGCCGCCGTACCCCATCTTCACCAGGAGTTCGACCACCAGGCGCTCGAAGAACCGAGGACTTGCCTGAAGCGTCGTGGCCAATAGCTCCGCCTCCGTCTTCTTGCGGAGGTCCTTGTACGCGCGCTCGAGCGCCTCCTCTGGCGTGATGATCGGGGCCGCGACAGGCTCCCCACTGGCGGGCTCGGGTGCCACGACATCCACGGCTTCGTCGTTGCTGCGCGTGATGAAGTCCTTGAACTCGTCGAACTGCATCAGGATGTTCGTGTCCAGGGCCTTGGGCTTTCTCGCGAGCACGCCCTTGCCACGCTCGGTGATCTGATACACGCCCCGGCGCACCGAACGGACCAGCCCGGCCTTGTCCATGTACGTCTTGGCCCATCCGAGGCGATTGTCGAAGACGGCCTGTTTGCCGCTGGGCAGCAGCTCGGCGCGATCCGCCTCCGATAGGCACAACGAGGCGGCGACGGCCTCACGCACCTCGCGCACGAGGTGCTCCCTACCATCCGCGAGCCGCTCCAGAAGTGGAAGCATCAGGGCCTGGTAATCCGGTACGGGCATGGGGGCCATCCTAGAGGAGCCCGGACCTGGGCAGGCTGGCCTCCAGACAGGAGAACGACCCCGACTCGGCGAGGCAATGCGCCGTCACCCCCGATGGCTTGTCAGCCCCACTCCGGCCCCCCGTCCGAAGTTCTTGCGGTCACGGCCCTGGCCCGGTATACGGGCGGGGCTTCACGGCCAGGTAGCTCACCTGGTTAGAGCGGCGGTCTCATAATCCGCAGGTAGTCAGTTCAAGTCTGACCCTGGCCATCAAGCAGCCCCGGAGTCACTTTCCCAAGTGATTCCGGGGCTTTTTTCGTTCCGCTCCGCCCGGATGAGGCAATCCACTCGAAGGCCCGGACCGCGGCCGTCCGCTGGGACGGGAGGAGCCATGAGGGCCAGCAGGAAGGTGGCGCTGGGACCGGGTGTCTTCGCGGGGCTGGTGTGTTCACACCTCGCGTGGGCGCATCCGGGACGGACCGACAGCGCTGGCTGTCACAACGAACGGGCCACGGGTGGCTATCACTGCCGCGGCGGTGGCCTGCCCGGGGGCGGAACGTCCACGTCCGAAAACGGCCAGACATCGAGGGCCCACCGTGGGACGTTTCCCCCATGGACGGCCTGGACCCCACCGCCTGCTACCGCGCGCTGACGACGCGGGACTCCCGCTTCGACGGGCGGTTCTTCACCGCCGTGAAGACGACGCGCATCTACTGCCGCCCCATCTGCCCTGCCCGCGCGCCCCGCTTCGAGAACTGCACGTTCTACCCCACCGCCGCCGCGGCCCAGGAAGCAGGCTTCCGGCCGTGCCTGCGCTGCCGCCCCGAGACGTCTCCCTCCCTGGCTACCTGGCGCGGGACCTCCGCCACCGTCTCGCGCGCAATGGCCCTCATCGCGGACGGCCTGCTCGACGCCGAGGACGCCAGCGTGGAGGTCCTCGCGGGACGGCTCGGCGTCGGGGACCGACAGCTGCGTCGGCTGTTCCAGCAACACCTGGGGGCCTCCCCGCTCGCCGTGGCCCAGACGCGCCGCGTGCTCTTCGCCCGCCAGCTCATCCACGAGACCTCCCTGTCCATGGCCGAGGTCGCCCTCGCATCCGG
>JAFADT010000044.1 GCA_023424585.1 Pseudomonadota bacterium | reverse complement strand
CCGGATGCGCTCGCGCGCGAAGAGCTTGCCCGTCTCCGCGTTCTTCGCGTGGTACTTGGGCGCGCCGCCCTTCTCCACCTGGGAGAGCTTCTCGAGCAGTTTCTGATCTGAGGACATGGCCGTCGTCCCATACCAAGAAACCCCAGGCCTGGCTGCCTTCTTGCCACTCCTGCCGCCAGCCGTGCCGTCCAACGGACGACGCATGGAGCCACGGCGGAGCGCTCCGGGGGGTGTCGCCAGGGGCCTCCCTGCCTACCTTCATGTCGCACGGGGGGTGTGCACCCAGGCGGGCCACGCTCGACCCGTTGAACCGCATCCGGCCCAGGAGGGATCCATGTTCAGAGCGAAGAAGGCGACGTGGCAGGCGAAGGCATTGGCCAAGAGCAAGCTGTACCGCCAGTTCCTGGCGCACCAGCTGCTCGACCAGCTCCCCGAGTACGCGGACAAGGCCGGCAAGGCGGCCCGGAAGTCCTGGGACCGGTTCGACCCGGACGACGCGCTGCGCTATGTGGGGTTGACGACGTACAAGCCGGCGCGCGCGGGCCTGGGCGGCCTGGGGGCGTTCCTCCTGGGCGCCGCCGCGGGCAGCGTGGTGGCCCTGCTCCTGGCCCCGAGCCGCGGCACGGAGCTGCGCACCACCGTCAAGGACAAGGCGATGGGCTACATCAACAAGCAGGGCGTGAACATCGGCGGCGAGAAGACCGCGAGCGCCTGACGTCGAGTGGAGGGTGGCGCGCAGGGGCCGCACGGTCCGCGGGCAACCGCGGGCCTGCCGCCCCTGTCGCTTTCGGGGGCCCTAGCGGCCTTTATAGACGGGGGGACGCTTCTCCGCGAAGGCGCGGAGCCCTTCCAGCCGGTCCTCCGTCTTGAGCACCTCCTCGTACTTCTCAAGCTCCAGCGCCAGCGCGTCCTCCAGCTCCAGGCCGGTGCCCTCGTCGATGGCGTGCTTGGCGGTGGCCACGGCCACGGGGGCGTTCTCCACCACGGCCTCCGCGAGCTGGAAGGCGACCTCCAGCAGGTGTCCCTCCGGGGCCAGCCGGTTCACCAGCCCGATGCTGAAGGCCTCCGCCGCGTTGACGCGCCGGGCGGTGAGGATGAGGTCCTTGGCGCGCCCGGGGCCGATCAGCCGCGCCAGCCGCTGCGTGCCGCCGCCGCCGGGGATGATTCCCAGCTTCACCTCCGTGAGGCCCATCTCCGTGGCGGGCGAGGCGACGCGCAGGTCGCACGCCAGGGCCAGCTCCGTGCCGCCGCCGAAGGCCGCGCCGTTGATGGCGGCGATGAAGACGCAGTCGCTCTTCTCGATGGCGCGCAGGGTGACGCGCAGGCCGTTGAGGAAGGCGCGCACCTCGTCCTCCGACATGGTGGTGCGCTCCTTCAGGTCCGCGCCCGCGCAGAAGGCCTTGTCGCCCGCGCCGGTGAGGATGACGGCGCGCACGGCGCGGCTGGAGGACACGCGGGAGACGAGCGCGTCCAGCTCCTGGTGCATCGCGCGGCTGATGGCGTTGCGGCGGCTCTCCCCGTCGATGGTCCAGATCTCGATGGCCCCGCGGGCCTCGACCTTGAACTCCGGCATCTTCGCTCCCCGTGACGGACCGCGGCGGGCGGCCCGCGTGAATGGCGCGCAGCCTGAAACCTGTTCCCCAGTCTGGCAAGCCGTAAACGGATAGGATTTCGCCCATGCCTTCGTGCCCAACGACGAAACGCCCATGGCGGTGGCTGCCCGGCCTGCTCACCGTGTCCGCCCTGCTCGTGGTCGCCCTGCCGCTCGTGGCCCTGGCACGCGGCGGCGGCGGCGAGCACTACACGTCCGGCCGCGACCGCGGCGGCGGTGGGGGTGGCAGCGGCGACGGTCTGCCCCTCTGGCTGCTCTTCGACCTCATCCGCCTCCTCTTCCTCTACCCGAAGGTGACCCTCCCGCTGCTCGTCATCGGCGGCGGCATCTACTGGCTCTACAAGCGCAACCTGCACCCGGACGCCACCACCCGGCGCGCGCTGGATCAGCGCGAGGCGGAGATCCGCACGGAGGTGTCCGGCCGCGACGTGCAGGGGTGGGTGAACGCGCTGAAGCTCAAGGACCCGTCCTTCGAGCTGGAGCCCACGCTGGAGAAGCTGCGCTGGCTCTTCCTGGAGCTGCAGCAGGCCTGGTTCCGCCGGGACATGACGCCGGTGCGCCCCTTCCTGTCGGACGCGACGTGGCAGCGCTTCAACGTCCAGCTGGCGCTGATGCAGGCGCAGGGCGTGCGGGACGCGCTCGCGGACATGAAGGTGCTGGACGTGCAGCTCATCGGCCTGCACCAGACCCCGTGGTACGACAGCATTTACGTGCGGGTGCGCGCGAGCATCCGGGACACGGACGTGCCCGCGGACCAGACGGACGCGCAGGCCATGGCCGCCGCCAGCCGCGTGGCGCCGGAGACGTTCACGGAGGTGTGGACCTTCGTGCGCAAGCCCGGCGCGCAGACGCGCATCGGTGAGGACCTGTTCCAGGGCAAGTGCCCCAACTGCGGCGCGCCCTACAAGGGCGGCGCGGCCAACACCTGCGAGTTCTGCAACGCGGTGGTGAACTCCGGCAACTACGACTGGACGCTCTCCGAAATCACGCAGGGCGTGGAGCACGTGCGCCACCACAAGCAGGTGGACGGCCTGATGCAGGCGCGCGCGGACGACCCGGCGCTCAACCTGGAGATGCTGGAGGACCGCGCGTCGCTGCTGTTCTGGAAGTGGATCGACGCGCAGAGCCGCAACGAGACGCAGCGCCTGTCCAAGGTGGCCAACGCGGACGCCATCACGAAGCTGGAGGCGGAGCTGGGCCAGTTGGCGAAGCAGGGCCGCCGCCGCGTCTTCCTGGAGTGCGCGGTGGGCGCGGTGGACGTGCGCGCGCTGGAGGTGCACCCGGAGTCCTTCGACGAGGCGCAGGTGGAGATCCGCTGGAGCGCCCGCATGGGCGTGGGCCCGGTGAACGAGAAGCCGCCCAGCCTGCCCACGGTGCCGCAGCGCTGGGTCTTCACGCTGGTGCGCCGCCACGGCGCGAAGACGAACACGGACACCGGCATGTCCACGGACCGCTGCCCGCAGTGCAACGCGCCCACCACCAACAGCGCCGCCAACACCTGCGAGTTCTGCGGCACGGTGCTGGGCAACGGCGAGCGCGACTGGGTGCTCGCGTCCGCCCTCCCCTTCGAGTCCTGGAACGTCCAGCACGCGCAGCGCACGGCCCGCAACGTGGCCCGCTACCAGGAGACCCGCCGGGCCGAGCGCGGCGCCGTGGCGCCCCCGCCCGAGGACAGCGGCGGCCCGGGGGACGGCGACCGCGTGGTGACGGACGTGAAGGAGCGCGAGCGGCTGCTCTACATGATGGCGGCCATCGCCGCCGCGGACGGCGAGGTCAGCGCCGCCGAGCGCCGCCTGCTCAAGCTGTGCGCGGAGCGCTGGAGCGTGTCGTGGGCCAACGTGGAGATGGCCCTCAACGCCGGGCCGCAGCTCTTCGAGCGCCTGGTGCCGCGCGGCAGCCCGGAGGCGGAGGTGTTCCTGCGCCACATCGTGGAGATGGCCCTGGTGGACGGCCGCATCGACCGCAAGGAGCGGCGCATGCTGCAGATCGCCGCCCAGCACCTGGGCCTGGAGGAGCGGCTGTCCGTGCTGCTGGGGGACCACTGACGCCGTGGCCCCCGCTGGGGCGGCTCAGGTCTGCGCGCGGCGGGTGGCCTTCTTGTCCCGCTCGCCGAGCGCGGCCTGGAGGTACTTGCCCGCGAGCTTCCGGCCGATGAGCTCCTGGGCGATCTCCCCGGCCTCCACCAGCTTGTCCAGGTCGATGCCGGTGTCCACGCCCATGCCGTGCAGCATGAACACCGCGTCCTCGGTGGCCAGGTTGCCCGCGGCGCCCGGCGCGTAGGGACAGCCGCCCAGCCCGCCGATGCTGGCGTCGAACGTGGTGACGCCCGCGGACAGGCCCACGAGCGCGTTGGCCAGCGCGGTGCCGCGCGTGTCGTGCAGGTGCAGCGCCAGCCTGTCCACCGGCATGTGCTGGAGCAGCGCGGTCAGGATCTCCTCCGTCTGCCGGGGCGTGCCCACGCCAATCGTGTCGCCCAGGCTCAGCTGGTAGATGCCCGCGTCCACCAGCTGACGGCAGATGCCCACCACGCGCTCCACCGGGACGTGGCCCTCGTAGGGACAGCCCCACACGGTGGACAGGTAGCCGCGCACGCGCATCCCGGCCTTGCGGGCGGCGGCCGTCACCTCCTTCGCGCCGGCCAGCGCCTCCGCGATGGTCTTGTTGATGTTCTTCTTGGAGTGGGCCTCCGACGCGGAGATGAACACCGCGGCCTCCTCCAGGCCCGCCGCCTGCGCGCGCTCCAGGCCCTTCAGGTTGGGCACCAGCGCGGAGAAGACGACCCCGGGGCGGCGGCCCACCAGCTTGAGCAGCTCGTCCGCGTCCGCCAACTGGGGAATCCACTTGGGTGACACGAACGACGTCACCTCGATGCGCTTCTCCCCCGCGGCGACCAGGGCGTTGATGAGGCGCGCCTTGTCGCGGGTGGGCAGCGTGCGCAGCTCGTTCTGCAGGCCGTCGCGGGGGCCGACCTCGTACACGTCGACCTTGCGGGGCAGTTGCCCCAGCAGGCCGACCCGCGTTCGCGTTGTCTCTTTCGGATCCACTGGACGTGTCCCGGGCCCCGTCAACGGCGCCCGGCTCCCACGATGAGGTCGGTCGACTCGGGTGTCATGGGCCCGGCCTCCAGGCCGCCATGCACCCACTCCACCGCAAAGCCCGTGCTTTCCAACAGCCCCTTCAGTTCCGCAAGAGGATAGTAACGGAGCGCGTACGCCGCCCGCAGCACGCGCCCGTCGGGCAGGGTGAGCTGACGCCGCCCGAGATCCCTGCCACGCGTCGCGTCGAAGCGGCTCTCCTCCTCCAGGAGACTCCCATCCGGTAACCGCTCGCGGAACGACGCGCCCGGGCTTCGCGCCAGCCGCTCGTAGGGGACCGTCTGGAGCACCAACCGTCCGCCGGGCCGCAGCGCCCGCGCCACCTCGCGCAGCACCTGGACGTGCTCCGCGTCGGTGAAGGCGAAGAGTGTCGAGTACCAGGCATAGGCCCCGCCCAGGGACGCGTCCTGGAAGGGCAGCGCTCGCAGGTCGCCCCGCACCGCGGGGAAGCCCGGACGGCGCAGGCGCAGGGACAGCGGATCCAGCTCCAGGCCCACCACGCGCCCGGCGAGCGCGCCGCCGGTGTTGAGCCGCGCCGCGTGCCGGCCGTGGCCGCAGCCCAGGTCCACCACCGGCCCCTCCACGTCCGCGAACGCCCGGGACAGGTACTCCGCTTCCCGGGCCGTCACCGCCTCGGAGAGGTACGGCAGCGTGCTGCGCAGGTACAGCTCTCCGAAGAAGGCTCCCACGGCCGTGTGGGCCTCAGCGCTTGAGGGCGGGCAGCCTCTCCCGCAGGCGGCGCACGGCCTCGTCCAGCACGCCCTCCGTCTTGCAGAAGGCGAAGCGCGCGAAGCGCTGGCCCAGGTGCCGGTGCTCCGGGCCGTAGAAGACGCTGGGCGGGATGCCCGCGACGCCCACCTCCGTCACCAGGTGCCGGCAGAACGCGACGTCGTCCGCGAAGCCGTAGCCGCGGATGTCCGCGAGGATGAAGTAGCTGCCCTCCGGCGAGAACGCCTGGAGCCCCGCCTCGCGCAGGCCCGTGAGCAGGCGCTCGCGCTTGGCGGTGTAGAGCGCCGTCAGCTCCTGGAAGTAGCTGTCCGGCAGCCGCAGCGCCACGGCCATGGCGGCCTGGAACGGCGACGCGGTGGCGAAGGTGACGAACTGGTGCGCGCGCTGCACCGCGTCCCGGAGCGGCGGCGGCGCGATGATCCACCCGACCTTCCACCCCGTCAGGCTGAAGGACTTGCCCGCGCTGCTCACCGTCACCGTGCGGTCCGCGAGCACCGGCACCGTGGCGGCGCGGACGTGCCTCGCGGGGGCGAAGACGATGTGCTCGTACACCTCGTCCGCCAGCACCTTCACGTCGTGCTCGGCGCAGAGGTTGCCCAGGAACTCCAGCTCCTCGCGGGTGAAGACCTTGCCCGTGGGGTTGTGCGGCGAGTTGAGGATGAGGAGCCGCGTCTTCGGACCGAAGGCGGCGCGCACCTCGTCCCGGTCGAACCACCAGGTGGCGTGCTCCGCGTCCGGCGGGCGCAGCGGCACGTAGCGCGGCGTGGCGCCCACGAAGGCGATGTTGGCGTCGTAGGAGTCGTAGAACGGCTCGAAGGCCACCACCTCGTCGCCGGGGTCCACCAGGCCCAGGATGACGTCGAGGATGGCCTCCGTCGCGCCGCTCGTCACCGTGACCATGGTGTCCGGATCCACGGCGTGGCCATGGAAGCGCTGCGCGTGCTCGGCGATGGCGTTGCGCAGGTCCTTGGCGCCTGTGCCAGGGGCGTACTGGTTGACGCCGCCCTGGATGGCCTTCCACGCGGCCTCCTTGATGGCGTCCGGACCGTCGAAGTCCGGGAAGCCCTGCCCCAGGTTCATCGCCTGGTGCTTCAGGGCCAGCGCGCTGAACTCGGAGAAGACGGTGGTGCCGAAGCGGGAGACGCGTTGCGCGAGCACGGGCCGGGGGGACATGGGTCAGGCCTCTGAGGCCAGCGCACGTCCACCCCGAACCCCGGGGCGACCGGCTGGCGGTTCAGGGCCGGACGATAGCGTCCACGGGCACGGAACGCGCGCCCTGTTCCACCGCGCGCTGCCGGGCGGCGCGGGACAGGCCCAGCGCCAGCCCCGTCACCACCAGCACCAGGGGCACCGCGCACACCAGGTCGATGGCGTAGTGGAACCGCCCCGCCAGCGTCGCGAAGATGAGCCCCAGGCCCGGGAAGAGCATCACCCAGAAGAAGCGCCGGGCGAACCGGAACGCGTAGAAGAGCACCACCAGCGCCACCCCGGTGTGCCCGGACGGGAAGCAGTCCCGGGTATACACCGGCGTGCGCATCATGGACTCCAGCAGCGGCGTGAGGAGCCACCCGTGGGTGGCCGGCCCGTCGAACGCGCCGATGAGGAAGTACCGGGGCCCCACCGCGGGCACCAGCGAGTACGCCGCGTAGTTGAAGCCCAGCAGCAGCCCCAGCCCCAGCAGGTACTCGTCGAAGGCGGGCGTGGCCCCCCTGCCCCGGGCGTACAGGTAGACGCCCAGGAGCAGCGGCCAGATGAAGTGGCCGTAGTAGCAGAGCAGCAGCACGTCGTTGGCCCAGGGCGGAATCACGTGCGCCAGCGCCACCGAGGTCTGGAAGCCAAAGAGCCGCTGATCCACCGCGACGAGCTGGGCGTCCTTCAGCAGCGGGTTCATCCAGTCCACGATGGGACCCAGCCACCCGTGGGCGAGCGCGGACACCGGCAGGAGCCAGAAGTCCCCAGCGATGGTGAGCAGCTGCTGGCGCGGGAAGCGCGCCTCCAGCATGCGCACCGCCGGCAGGCCCAGCGCGAACGTGAGGAAGAGCAGCGCGTTGCGGCCGGAGTGCGGCGCCCAGCGGGCCGGGCCCACGCACACCAGGGCGGCGACCGAGCAGGCCACCATCAGGACCACGTCCACCTGCCGGAAGCGGACGAGCGTCTCCTCCGACGCCGCCGTCACCGGCCGCACGCGGCCTTCGCTGAATGACCAGATGCTCACGCCGATTTGCGCTCCCCCGGCGATTCGACCGGCAGCTCGCCGGCCCCCCCGAGATTGAGGCTCCGCACCACCGCGCCCGACTCCGGCGCCACCGCCGCGGACCGCCGCCCCTTCCACCGCTCCAGCAGCGCCAGCATGGCCGGGAAGAACACTGTCGTTCCCAGGAAGGTGCTCACGACCCCCAGTAGCGCAATCTGTCCGATGCTGCGCAAGCCCTGATGGTTCGCCACGAGGAGCGCTCCGTAGCCCGCCGCGTTGGACAGGGTCGCCACCACCGCCGCGAAGCCGGTGTTGCGCACCACCCGGCCCAGCGAGCCGGGGCCCTCCTCCTCGTACCGGTGGTACAGGTGGACGGAGTTGTCGACGGCGATGGCCAGCAGGTTGGGCAGCACCACCGCGTTGATGAAGTTGAGCTGGACGTCGAACAGGTACATCCCGCCGGCCAGGCAGGTCATGCCCAGGAACAGGGGGCCCGCCACCAGCAGCGCGCGCTTCAGGCTGCGCAGGCTGGCCAGGATGACCAGGAACACCACCACCGCCGCGGACCAGAGGATGAACGGCCCGTCCCCCCGGACCAGGGAGAAGATGCGCGCGGCGATGCGGTTGCTGTCCAGGACCGCCAGGTCGATGCCCTTCGCCTTCGCCCCGGCGACCACTTCATCCAGCTGCGCCGCCCAGCGGTGCAGGTCCTGCGTGTCGTAGTTGGACACCGACGGGAACAGCAGGAGGAACATCCCCTTGCCGTCCAGCGCCTCGAAGCGGCGGCGCGCCTCCACCGGCAGCTGCTCCAGCCCGTAGGGCTTCGCGTCCACCATCTCCCGCAGGTCCTTCACCCGCGGATCCTGCTGCGCGGACCTGGGCAGCCCGTCCAGCAGCGTCCGGATGCCGGCCATCTCCGCCTCGTGGGCCGCCACGTCGGACGGCACCAGTTCGCTCAGCGACGCGGTGCGCAGGAACACGGAGTTGGCGCCGTTCCGCGCCTTCACCTGGGCGATGACGGCCTCCACC
>JAFADT010000026.1 GCA_023424585.1 Pseudomonadota bacterium | reverse complement strand
CCCAGCAGGTCTTCCAGCCACTCTCCGTCCCGGTATTGCCTGGCGAGCTCGGGCGGTGTGGCGCCCGCGGACGGCTCGGCGTAGGCGAGCACCAGCAACGCGTGCGTCGCGCTCGTGGGTCTCAAGTGGACCTCCACCGCGACGAATGCGTTGATTCCGTCCCCATCGAGCCGCCGCGGCACATAGGTGCGGCCCACGGCCCGTTGGCTCCAGGCTCCCGCCTCGTAGATGTTCCGGGCACGGTGGAGCTCGACCTCGTTGCCGGTGGCGGGCATGAGGCCTGCTCGGTCGAAGGCGGCATCACACGCGAGGAGGAGCAGCTGCACCTGCTTGTAGATGTCGTTGATGAAGCAGGACGCCTCGTAGATCCTTCCTCCCAGGGTTTCTTCCATGCTCAGGTTCCTTGCTGTGATGGGCCGCGCCAGAAAGTCGTGTCCAACGGAAGGTTCGGGGCCGTCATGCCCGCAAAGAAGGACCGGCCCCGCGTGGGGTGGAAGAACCGCTCCTGGGCGGGGCGCCTCCACTGGGACGTCGTGTCCCTCCAGCCGGTGAAGGTGGCGAGCCCACGACGTTCGAGCACCTGCCGCAGCTCCGCGAGCAGGCGTGACGTGCCCCCGGACCTGATGCCTTGGGGCAGATGCGGTGCCAGCTCACGCCAGGCCAGCCAATGGAGGCCGATGGCGGAGCGCTCGCGACGCTTCCTCAAGCTGACTTCCAGCTCGTCTCTCGGCATCGCGGCGTGCGCGGTCAGGTAGACCAGGCTGCGTCGGTGGACCTCTTCGGGACGGTAGGGCCTGGAGGGCAGGGCATCCGCTCCGAGCGCGTCCATGTAATAGCCCAGCTGGTCGCTGCTCCCCGCGGTGTCCGAGGTGTCATCCTCGGGCCCATTGCTCTTGCCTGACTCGTACTTGCACTCAACGCCAATGACATGCAGGCCCAGTGGCCCTCGCAAGAGCACCAGCACATCCAGCTCCCGGGCGCGGACGCGTGGCCAGAAGTGGAGGTCCGCTGAGTGGACCGGATCCTCCACCAGGGGCCTCGTCCCGGCGACAGCGGGACGTGACCTCTTGAGCCAATCGACGAGCAGCGCCGGTGACTCCAGGCAGCGCAGGAGTCCGAAGACATTCGACGTGAGGACATCCTCCATCCGGTCCCTGGCGTTCGTCCCGTCACCCAGCTTTCCATGCAGCTCCGCCGCGAACATGGCTGCTCCCTGGAGGACCCGGTAGCACCGCGGCTACCCTGGCAATGGCTCCAGAATCCTATGGAGGGCCCCATGCTCCCGATATCCCCCATTCGGGGGACGGCTCCGGGACCCGGAGCGCCTTGCGCTCGGGCTTCCCTGCTATCCTTGTCAGCATGACCGGACCGCGAGCGAAGACCTGTGCGACGTGCGGACGCGTCATCGCGGCCCATGCCGTGTACTACCGCTTCAGCCTGGTGTTGGAAGGGGAGCAGGACATCCTCGACCCTTCGGATGACCTGGAGGGCAATCCGGGGGAGGCGCTCGAAGCGCTGCTCCGGCGCCTCGATGAAGGCTCCGCCGACCCGGGGGAGATGGAGGCGCAGGTGCACTGGGAGCGCGCGGGCGTCGTCTGCTCGGAGTGCCGCGCCGTGGCGGTGCGGATGCTCAACGCCGCCACGGACAGCCATGAGCCGCATTGAGGCTCACTGGATCTTCATCGCGTACTTGCCCAGGTGGTGCTTGAGCACCTCCTGCTGGGCCTTCCCGGCTTCCTCCAGCGCGTAGAGGCGGCCGATCTCCAGGTGGAAGGGCCCGGCCTCGATCAGCGCGTTGATGCGCTTCAGGCTCTCGGGCCGGGGGAGGCCGTCGTAGGCGGTGACCTGGACGCCTTCGGGAGCCTTGGGCACCGGCTCCACCCCGTTCGGATGCGCGACCCGCCCTCCCTTGCGCACGTGCTGGAGCGCCTGCTCCGTGGCCTCGCCTCCCGCCAGCACCAGCGCGGCGTCGAAGCCGTCTGGCGCGAACTCGCGGCAGGCCTTCTCGAAGTCTCCCTTCTTGCCATCCACCACCGCGTCCGCCCCGAGCCTCCGCGCCAGCTCCACCCCGTCATCGCCCGACGCCACCGCCAGCACCTTCGCGCCGATCCGCTTCGCGAACTGCACCGCCATGTGACCGATGCCGCCGTTGGCGCCGAAGATGAGCAGGCGTTGCCCGGACTTGAGCTGGAGATGGTCGTCCAATCCTTGAATCGCCGTGACGCCATCCGCGGCGAGCGCCGCCGCCTGCTCCACCTTCAAGCCCTTCGGAATCCTCGCCGCCTGGTTCTCCTTCACGGCGACGTACTCCGCGTAGAAGCCTCCCTTGGTGCTCATGAACGCGGAGCCGTAGACCTGGTCGCCCACCTTCAGGTCCTTCACGTTCTTGCCCACCGCGGCAATCTCTCCCGCTCCGTCCGCTCCGGGCACATAGGGGAACTTCGGGCCGCCTGGGAGCATCTCGGCCATCTGGCCCTCTCGCTCCATCCAATCCCAGACGCCGATTCCCGCCGCCGCGACGCGCACCAGCACTTCATCGTCGCCACAGGTGGGAACGGAAACAGTCTGGATGCCCAGGACCTCCGGGCCTCCGAAGCGGTCGAGCGCCGCGGCCCTCATCTTGTCGGGAATGGATGCTGGCATGCTGTGACTCCCTCTCGGTTGAACCGCGTCCACCGAGACGATGCGCATGCCCCGCGTGACGTTCAGCGTCACCGGCTCCACGCAGGCAAGGCAGGGGAGGGGACTGCCGCCCTCCACCCCGCCTCGGAATGTCCTCAGTCCAGGAGCTGCAGGAGGTCCGCGCGCGTGAGCGCGGTGCCTCCCGTGGCGCCTCCGAGCGCGGCCTCGAAGAGGGCCCGCTTCTTCTCCTGGAGCAGGAGGATCTTCTCCTCCACCGTTCCCTGGGACACCATCCGGTAGACCATCACCGGCCGCTGCTGCCCGATGCGGTGCGCCCGGTCCGCCGCCTGCGCCTCCACCGACGGGTTCCACCACGGATCCACCAGGAAGACGTGGTCCGCCGCCGTGAGGTTGAGCCCCGTCGCTCCCGCCTTCAGCGAGATGAGCATCACCGGCGCTCCCTTCTCGTCCTGGAAGGACGCCGCCACCGCGCCCCGGTTCGCCGTGCCGCCGTCCAGGCGGATGAACCCGATGTCCGCCTCGCGCAGCGCGGGCTCGATGAGGTCCAGCATCGACGTCCACTGCGAGAAGACGAGCGCCTTGTGCCCGTCCGCCACCGCCGTGCCGAGCGCCTCCACCAACGCCTGCACCTTGGAGGATGTCCTCGCCTGCTGCCCCGGCACCAGCGCCGGATGGCAGGCCGCCTGCCGCAGCCGCAAGAGCGCCTCCAGCGCCTTCAGCACGCTGCCGCCTTCCTCCAACTGCGACACCACCTCCTCGCGCGTCGCGGCGTGGACCGCGTCGTAGACGGCGCGCTCCTGCTCGGTGAGGGTGACGTGCCGCACGGCCTCCGTGCGCGGGGGCAGCTCCGGCGCCACGTCGCGCTTGAGCCTGCGCAGCACGAAGGGCCGGATGCGCGCGCGCAGGGCCTCCGCGGCGCCCTTCTGGTTCTCCGCCACCGGCCGGGCCCAGCGCTCCTCGAACGCCTTGCGCCCGCCCAGGAGGCCCCGGTTGGTGAAGTGCATCAGGCTCCACAGCTCCTCGAGCCGGTTCTCGATGGGCGTGCCGCTGAGCGCGATGCGGAAGCCCGCGTCCAGCTCGTACGCCGCCCGCGCCACCTGGCTGTCCGGGTTCTTGATGGCCTGCGCCTCGTCCAGCACCACCGTGTCCCACGTCCTCGCCGCGAGGATGGCCGCGTCCAGGCGCAAGAGCGCGTACGTGGTGAGCGTCACGTCCGCGGCCTCGTCCAGCGTGCGCCCCACGCCGTGATAGACGGACACCTTCAGCGACGGACGGAAGCGCTTCACCTCCGCCTCCCAGTTGGGCAGCACGCTCGTGGGCGCCACGACCAGCGTCCCCCGGCCCAGCGTGCAGATTGTCTGCAGCGTCTTGCCCAGGCCCATGTCGTCCGCCAGCACGCCTCCCAGCCCCGCCTGACGCAGGAAGGTGAGCCAGCTCACGCCGTGCAGCTGATACGGGCGCAGCGTCGCGGTGAGGTCCCCGGGCAGCTGGGGCTCGGGCAGCTTCTCGAAGCCCTGCACCAGGGGGGCGAGCCGCTCCATCACGGGCGGGGCGGGGTGCTCCAGGGCCTCGCACAGGCTGGTGAGCTGGGGGAGGGCGTGGTTCGCGAGCCGGCCGTCCCGCTCGCGCGCGGCCAGCAGGTCCGCCACGCGCTGGCCGTGCGCCTTCAGCCAGCCCGTGGGCAGGGGCGCCCAGCCGCCGCCCTCCAGCGGCACCAGCCCCAGGCCCTCCTCCCAGGCCTTCATCACCGCGCCCGCGTCCACGGTGCGCTTCACGCCCGGGCCCAGGCCCTCCACCTCGAAGTCGAGCGAGAAGCCCACGCGCGGCACGCCCGCGTCCGTGGCGGCTGTGTCCAAGGTGAGCGTGGGCCTGAGCTTCACGTCCGGGCTGACCACTCCCGCGGCGTCGCCCGTGAGGCCGCCGCGCCACTTGCGCAGCTTGTCCGCGAGCTGCACGGCCTCCTTGCCGTGGACCGTCACGCGCCGGCCCGGCGCCATGTTCAGCTCGTCCCGCAGCTGGTGGATGAGCCTCGTCTCCTGGGGCTCGTCGCGCACCGGCGCGGCGCCCTGGAGGTACACCAGCTTCCCGTTGTCGATGCGCGCGGTGGGCGGCGAGCCGTACACCAGCGTGGGCAGCACCGAGAGCCCCGTGTCGAGCTTGTCGAGCTCCAGCGAGATGCGCGGCTTGAGCGTCCGGTCGATGGGCGGCAGCCGCCGGCTCTTCACGTCCACGGGCATGCGCCGCGCGAGGTCCGGCAGCACCTGGCCCGTCAGGTCCGCCAACTGCTCCGGCGCGAAGGCGCGCTCCTGGGGCAGGTGCTCCAGCCGCGCGCCCGTGAGGGACTGCTCTCCCAGGCGGCACAGCGCGCCCGCGCACAGCGCGACACCCGGGCTCACCAGCTCGTTGATGCGCGGGTCCCGCTCCACCTTGAGCACCGTCTGCTCGCCCCGGTCCTCGACGGTCACGCGCGGGAGGAGCGGCTCGTTGGAGACGGAGACGAGCGCGCCGTCGAAGAGGACCGTGCGCGCCTTCTCCAGCA
>JAFADT010000099.1 GCA_023424585.1 Pseudomonadota bacterium | reverse complement strand
CAGCAACAGGGACGCGACGATGACGCGGATGGAGGGCCGCGGGCCCGTCATGGGCACCAGCGCGATGGCGCAGCAGAGGGCCGTGCGCTGCCCCAGCGCCTGCTCCGGGAACACCAGCACCAATACGCCCAGGCTCGCGACCGCCACCTGCATCCACTTGGACAGCTCGTGGCGCGGGCCCTCCTCGCGCGAGAGCAGGAGCAGCGAGGCCACGGCGGGCACGTGCTCCACGGCGCGGACCACGAGCAGCGGGAAGAGCGGCAGCAGCGCGATCCACGGGGGCGGCGAGCTCCAGGCCGTCAGCGTCAGCACGCCGTAGAGCACCATCAGCGCCGCGGCGAAGGGCTGGCGCAGCGAGCGCGTCCACAGCAGCGGCAGCAGCGCGGGCCCGATGAGCGCGAGCGGGACGGCGTCGCTCCCCACGTGCCCGTGCCAGGACATGGCGGAGTCCACCATCACCGCCATCGCGCACAGCGTGGAGGCCACGCGGAAGGACGCGCCGCCCGTGGCGATGCGCTTCACGGCGGGCACGTCGTCCAGGAGCGCCAGGATGCTGAAGAACGCGGCGAGCCCCAGCAGGGCCAGCGGGCCGGCCGTGTGCACCGCGACGGTGGCCTCGAGGGTGGCCAGCGTCAGCCCCAGCGTCACGGGCAGCGTGCGGGCGGTGAAGAGCGCCGCCAACGCCGCGCCCAGCAGGAACAGGGAGCGGTCACTGGAGCGGGCCAGGACCACCGGCACCAGCGGCAGGACGAGCGCGAGGATGCCCGCGGCGGTGGTGCTCCCGCCGCGGCCCTTGCGAGCGGCGACGACGGAGCCCAGGAGCGAGCCCGCGATGAGCAGCGCCAGCGACAGCCCCGGCGACATCCCCCACGCGGTGTAGAGGCGCGGCACGTCCGGCAGGAGCGCGAAGCCCACGAGCACGACCGCGAGCGGCCGCACGCCCGGGAAGGTGCGGGAGGCCACCGCCACCGTCGCGGCGGCGGTGAGCAGCACGGGCCCCATGAAGGTCCGGTCGACCAGGCCCCACAGCACCGCGAGCACCGCGTACAGGAGGCCCGGCACGCCGAAGCGCTTGAGCAGGCCGCCGCGCTCGCCCAGGAGCGCCAGCGCCAGCGAGCCGCCCACCATCGCCGCGAGCAGCGCCTGCGTGGAGTGGGCCCCGGCGAGCTTCGGCAGGATGGCGCCCGCGAGGAAGGCGCCGTAGGCCAGGAAGCGCTCGTCGCGCAGCCGGAGGGCGGCCAGCAGGACGCCCGCGCTCCCCAGCGTCATGCCCACGACGGGCGCGGCGACGGGAGACGTTCCGAGCGCGATGGCGAATCCGCACGTCGCGATGACGCCGGCGACAGCGGAGACGAAGCGCCGCGTGCGCTCGTCCACGAGGCGCCAGGCGACCCCCGCCAGGCCCAGCGCCAGGACGCCCGCCACGACGGACGCGGGGCCCGCGCCGTAGACGCGGAGGGCGCTGAAGGGCAGCACGCCGAAGAGCACCGAGCCCACCGCGGACAGCGGGAAGCGCTTGAACAGCAGGCCCGCGCCCAGGGACATCACGGCCAGGGCGAGCGTGGCGGTGAAGGAGGGCCGCGAGTCGGGCCCCAGGTGTGAGTAGAGCGCGAACGCGGGCGCGGCCCAGGTGGTGGCGCGCAGCAGCACGTCCGCGATCCCCAGGGAGCGCGCGTCCCCGGTGCGCTCGCCGCGCTTCTGGCAGAAGAACGCGAGCACCAGCCCCGCGAGCACGAAGGGAAGCGCCGTCAGCGCGCCGTACTGGAAGGGCAGCGGCGCCGCGGGCGGGTAGCCCATGCGCGTCTTGATGGCGTTGATGAGCAGGGTGAGGGCGTGCGGGATCAACTGCGCGCTGGACGCATAGCTGAAGTAGGCGCCCGCATACGCCGGGTAGAGCCACGGCAGCCGGCTCACGGGGCCGCGAGACAGCGACACGAGCGTGCCGGTGAAGATGGCGGCGGTGAAGAAGAAGGCGGGCCTGGTGCCGGCGATGGCGCCCGCGAGGCAGGCCACCTGGAGCGCGATGGTGACGACCGCGAGCGGATCCGCTGCGCGCTTCACGTCGAGCGTGCGGAAGCGCAGGCAGGTGGCGAGCAGGAAGGCGGCGAACGGCGCGTAGGTCCCAGGAGGGACGGAGACGCCCGCGGCGCTCAGCCCCAGGTGCAGGCGGATGGCGAACAGCGCGGTGAGGTACAGCGGCGCGGCGAGCGCGAACGCGAGCACCCTGCTCTTGCGAGGCGTGGTGGGGGCCTTGCTCGACAGCAGGAAGAAGAGGACGCACGGCAGGGCGTTGAGCCACACCGCCGGGGCGCCCATGCGCGCGGCCAGGGGAGCCAGGCCCATGATGAGCGTGGCGCCAACGAGGCCCAGTTGGATGAACGGGCGGGAGGGCGCGTCGAAGAACTCGGTGGGCTTGCGAGCGAGCCAGGCGGCGGCGCCGGCCCAGACGAAGAGCAGCGGCACGAGCAGCACGGGGCGCACGCCGTCGAGTTGGAGGGCCTCACCGAAGCCCAGGGGGCCCAGCGCGACGCCACCGAGCGGGGCCACGGCGGCGCCGATGAGGCCGAGGATGTGACCCGGCTTGCGCAGGGAGTCGCGACGGGCGAGGACGCCACCCCACACGGAGAAGCCGACGGAGTAGCCCACGGTCATCAGGAAGACGGTGAGCGAGCGGGTGACGGACGTCATCCCGTCCCAGGACTCGAAGACGAAGTAGAGCGTGCCGGAGAGGATGAGGAACGCGCCGATGAACCACGCGATGCTCTCGTAGAGGAACGGCCGCCACACGCTGCTCCACGAGGAGGTCTTCTCGATGAGTCGGGCGGTGCGGCTGTTCGGAGCGGGCGGCTCCATGAACGGTTCGGCCGGGTTCGGAGGCAGCCGGCGGGCCGCGGAGGCGCGCGATGCGTTCGCGTCCTGCGCGCGGGAGGCAGCGGGCGCACGCGAGGTGTTCAGCCGGCGAGCCGCCGAGCCATCCGACAGGGACGCGATGCCGAGGCACGCGATGAGGTCGAGCGAGTTGAAGTGGAACGTGGCGCCCGCGGCGTTGGGGATCGCGGCGGCGTCGGGGACAGCGGCGTCAGCTGCGGCAACGTGGGTGGTGGCAGCGACCTGCGCGACGGCAGCGGCGTCAGCAGCGGCAACGTAGGTGGTGGCAGCGACCTGCGCGACGGCAGCGGCGTCAGCAGCGGCAACGGGCTCAGCGGGCGCCTCCGTGGTGGAGGCATCGGCGATGTGCGCGGCGGGGACGAGGTCCTCTGCGGCGTCGGAGGCCACGGCTTGCGCAACCGGGACCTCGGTGGAAGCGGCATCCCCGGAGGGAAGCGTCACGGGACCGAGGGCAACGGCGCCCTCTCCCATCGAGGGAGCCACCACGGCGTCCTGCGGGGGCTCGACGGGCGCGGAGGTCAGCGCCTCGATGGGCGTCTCGGTGAGGACGGAGAGAAGGACGCGGGCCTGTCGCTCGTAGCGCTCGGCGAGGCGGCGGCCGACGTGGGGCGGCACCTCGCCGGGGTCCCAGCGACGCACCTCATCCAGGAGGAAGTGGACGTGCGCGAGCTCGGCCTCGATGGCGGAGCGCGCGCGAGCGGCGAGACGATTGCCACAGACGACGCACTGGGCCGCGCTCCCCAGGCGTTCTTGTCGGCAGTCAGGACAGTACATGGGACTTCCCCCTCTACAACGACCGTGCCACGAAGGATGCCCTGGAAGGGCGCGGGATTGAAACCTGGGGAGGTGCGTCGGGCGCGTGGCGGTTGTGCAGGGCGCTGCACAGGTGCACACCCGGCGCGGCTGGCCGGCGGGCTGGAGTCATGGGACGGTGCGCGCCATGAGCACGGAACGGACGTTGAGGCCCATCGAGGCCCGGGACGACGCGGCGGTGGCGGCGGTCATCCGCGCGGTGATGCCGGAGTTCGGAGCGGACGGTCCGGGGTTCGCGATCCACGACCCGGAGGTGGACGCGATGAGCGCGGCCTACAGCCGGCCCCGGCACGTGTATTACGTCGTGGAGCATGAGGGTCAGGTGGTGGGAGGCGCGGGCATCGCGCCGCTGGACGGGGGAGCGCCGGACGTCTGCGAGCTGCGAAAGATGTACTTCCTCCCCCAGGCCCGGGGCCACGGCCTGGGCGAGCGCTTGTTGAGACACTGTCTGGAGTTCGCGCGAAGCGCCGGCTTCCGGCAGTGCTACCTGGAGACGCTGGCGGGCATGGACCAGGCCCAGAAGCTCTACCTCAAGGTCGGCTTCGAACCGCTGAGCGCCCCCATGGGCCGCACCGGCCACTTCGGCTGCGACCGCTGGTACGCCCTGAACCTGACCCGGTCCGCCTGACCGCTACGGCATGAACGTGCGCCGCGCGAGGAGCTTGCCCTCGGGCGACACGGCGTACAGTTCGAACCAGTCGAGCTCCAGCTGGCTCCCCGCGGGCCATCCGCATCGGTCGAGCCGCCGGTCGACCCGGACGAAGTAGACGCCTTCCTCCAGGCCCACCACCACGTCCAGCGATTCAGCACGTGGCACCTCTCCAGGAGAGATTACGGATCCGCGTCATCGGGGTAGCACTTCGGAGGTGGAGGGGTAGAGCTGAGGCTGCTGGGAGGTGAAGGCTCGCAACGGACCTCCAACTGCCATCTTCGCTCCGATTCTCTCCAGAGAGAGAGACCTTCCCCTCGAAGTTCCATTTCAGGAGCGGGTAGCACCAGGTCGTCAGGGACAGCGCCCATGTCCGCGTAGACCACCGGGACATCCGGATGAGCCCAGGGACCAGGAGCGACAATCAGCCTTGAGTCGTTCTCCAGCTGAGGCAGCTCGCTGCTCAGGAAATAGAGCCTGGGGCTCGCGCAGGCGAGCAGCAGTGCCAGGAGACTCCACACGATTGAGCAGGAGCGTTGCCGCATCCCCCAGCAAGCCTGACCGCCCGCCCACCGGCCCGGCAAGTGCGCCCGGCCAGTCACTCCCTCCGGGCCCAACTTCCCAGGTCAGGAGGCCCGCATGGCGGTCAAGAAGCAGTCCCGGTCCACGACGGCGACAGGTCCACGGCGGGCGCCTCTCGCCCGGAGTGCCCGCACCTCGCACGCCGCGCCCCCGCACACGACCCCGGACAAGCTCCCGTTCGACATCGAAGAGGTCCTCCGCCGCGTGCGCCACGAGGTCCGCGCCTTCGCCGACGCGGCCATGTTCGAGCTGGCCGCGAAGGGCCATGGCTCCCTCTTCGAACAGCTCATCGCGTGCATCCTCTCCATCCGCACGCTCGATGAGGTCAGCCTCCCCGCGGCCCTCCGGCTCCTCAGCCGCGCCCACACGCCCGAGGCCCTCGCGCGACTCACGCCCGCCGAGATCGACGCGCTCATCCGCCCCGTCACCTTCCACGAAGGCAAGGCCCACCAGGTCCACGCCATCGCCGTGCGCACACGCGATGAGCTCCACGGCCAGCTCCCCGCGGATCCGGACGTGCTCCAGTCCTTCAAGGGCGTGGGCCCCAAGTGCGCGCACCTGGCGCTCGGCATCGCCTGCGGCCATGAGGCCATCAGCGTGGACATCCACGTCCACCGCGTCACCAACCGCTGGGGCTACGTGAAGGCCTCCACCCCGGAGCGCACCCTCGCCGCGCTCGAAGCCGTCCTCCCCCGCCCCTACTGGGTGGAGCTCAACCGGCTCCTCGTCCCCTTCGGCAAGCACGTGTGCACCGGCGCGCGGCCCAGGTGCTCCACCTGCCCCGTCCTCCCCTACTGCCGACAGGTGGGCGTCACCTCCCACCGCTGAAGCCTACCGGTCGTGCCCCGCCCACTGCGTGGCCCTCCGAGCGAACCGACGCCACGGGTTCGTCCGGCCGCCGTTCTCCAGCGAGATCTCCTTCGCGTGCCTCGCGTCCTTCTCCCAGCACGCCTCCAGCTTCGCGGCGATCTCCCGGTCCTCGAACACCAGCGACCCTTCGCTCAACTTGTTGAGCGACAGCGAGTCCAGGTTCGTGGAGCCCACGACGCACAGCCAGTCGTCCACCAGCAGCGTCTTCGAGTGCAGCATCGCCGGCTGGTACTCCCAGATGCGCACACCCGCCCCCAGCAATCGCTCATACGTGGACCGCTGCGACGCGCGCACCACCGGCACGTCGTGATGCGGCCCCGGCCCCATCACCCGCACGTCCACGCCCCGCCGGACCTTCACCTCCAGTTGCTCCAGGATGTCGTTGGGCGGAGTGAAGTACGCGTTGGAGATCCACAGCCGCTTCGTCGCCGCCGCCACCACCAGCCGCACCATCCGCTCCGCCTCGGTGATGCCCAACCGCCCGGAGCTTTCGATGAACGCCGCGCACCCGCCGCCGCCCGCCTCCAGCTCCGGGAAGCACTCGCGCGGCAGCAGGCCTCCGCCGGACTCCTGCCAGTGCTTGGCGAACGTCACCTGGATGCGCCGCACCTCCGGCCCCTCCACGCGGAGGTGCGTGTCCCGCCAGTTGTCCTGCTTCAGCCCCTCCCCCTCCCACACCTTCCAGATGCCGAAGCCGCCCGTGTACGCGATGCGCCCGTCCACCACGACCAGCTTCTGGTGCGACCGGCCGAGCAGCCGTCCCAGCACCTTGCCCGCGAGCAGCCGGTAGTAATGCACCTCTACGCCCGCGTCCGTCAGCCGGCCTTCAATCTGCTGGTCGAAGTCCTTGTCCCCCGACGTCTCCTCGCTGCCCACGGGGTCCACCACCACGCGGCACTGCACGCCCGCGCGCGAGCGCTCCGTCAGCGCCTCCACGAACCGGTCCGACAGCTCACACGGCCGCCAGATGTAGACGAGCATGTGCACGCTGTGCCTCGCCGCGCGGATGTCCTCCAACATCCGGTCGAAGACCTGGCTGTTCTCCAGCAGGTGCATCCGGTGCCCCGGCGACAGCCCCACGCCCGTGGACTGGTAGAGCGCGAAGGAGAAGCCCTCCGGCCCCGGTGGCAGCTCGAACGGCCCCTGCATCTCGTGCTTGCGCGTCTCGTCGCCGCCGTCGAACCCGTGGGCTCCCGGCTGGGGCAGCAGCTCGTCCATCAGCTCGCTCATGACACCCACAAGCTAGGAACGCCGGGCTGCGGCAGCCACCGCCCGCCCGCCTGCCGGCGCCGTGAACGCGACCTACCGCTCCCCCCGAGCCCCCCTTCGTTCAACGAAAACCGACGGGGGCCCTCCCGTGGGACCGCTTGCCCCCGAGGGGCTGACGTCCACGCGGTGAACAGGACCGGATTCCACCGTTGCCGTGCCGGGCCCGGGTGATGACACTGCCGTCTTTTCGTTCCGTCGCCTGGAGAGACCCGCATGCTCGACGCCCCTTCCCGCCCCTCCGCCCGGGAGCTCCTGGCCCTGTCCAGCCTCGCGCCGCTGGTCCCCATGCTCTACATCGCCTGGACGGACGGCGAGCTGACCGGCGACGAGCTCCGGGCCCTGGGCGCCGCCGCCCGCTCCCAGCCCTGGCTGGACCTCAAGTCCAGCTCCGTCCTGGCCCTCTGGGTGGATCCGCTGCGTCCGCCGCCGCCCCGCGAGCTCGCCATCGTGCGCGAGCACATCCGCGCCACCGCGGAGCAGCTGGCCAGCAGCCAGCAGCAGAACCTGGCGGAGCTGGGCGTGCAGCTGGCCCAGGCACTCGCGGGTGAGGCGCCCCTGAGCATCTCCCCGGTGGAGCTGGCCAGGGCCCTCGCCTCCATCGAGGCCACCCTGGGCGTGGATGGAAAGGAAGCGGTGCGCTCGCTGGTGCCCAGGGCGTCGCGCGTCCCGCGGGCGGAGCCCCGCTCGCACACGGCCTCGTTCGACCCCGCGGCGATGACGGCCGTGCTGGACCGCACCTACGCCAACGTCCGCCAGCAGGTGCGCGGCTGGCTGGAGGACGCGGACTTCCGCTACAAGGAAGGGCTCACCACCACCGCCTACCGCGAGCAGGTCTTCGACTGGCTCAAGCACCTGGCCCATGACGGCCTGGGCCTGCTCGCCTACCCCAAGGGGCGCGAGGGCGGCGGGGACCTGGGCGCCTTCATCGCCGCCTTCGAGACGATGGCCTTCTTCGACCTGAGCCTCGTCATCAAGGCGGGCGTGCACTTCGGCCTGTTCGGCTCCAGCATCCTGTTCCT
>JAFADT010000831.1 GCA_023424585.1 Pseudomonadota bacterium | reverse complement strand
CGCCTGGAGGTCGCGGGCCGCGCGGACGTGCTGGAGGAGACAGCCGGGCCCGCCCGCTAGCACACCGGGCGTGCGAGTCCCGGGCACGAATGGTGCAATCACCCGCGTCCCCCATGCGTAGGGAGGGGTATGAACATCGCAGGCCTTCGAGGAATGGGAACCCGCTTCTTCCACTACGTGCGCGACCCCCAGGTGGCGACGTGGCGCAAGCTGGCCGGGCTGCTGGCGGTCCTGTACTTCGTGTCGCCCGTGGACGCGATTCCGGACTTCATCCCCGTGTTCGGCTGGCTGGACGACCTGGGCGTGCTGTCCGCCGCCGCCTTCTTCATGGTGCGCGAGGTCCAGCGCTGGCGCCCCGCCACGCCAGCCGGGGAGCCGGCGTTCGACGGGCTCCCGCGTGACGAGGAGGGCCGGACGCGCGAGCCCACGCTGCGCCGGCACACCTAGCCGTCACGTGTCGCCGCGCCGGTCCTCGAAGCGCATGAAGTCGATGAGGAACATCGCGGCCATCACCCGCGTCCGCACGTGCGGGTCGCACAGGCCGCCGAACCGGTCCCGCGCCACCTGGGGCTAGAACTGTCCGAGCACCGCGAGCCCCATCCCCCCGTGCCGCCCCATGGCCGCCGGGACGACGGAGACGGCCGGCGTGTTGTCCGGCGCATCGAAGTCACGCGTGAGGAACGTCGCGGTCCCCAGGCCGGCCAGCACGCCCACGGCGGTGCCCACCAGAAGGGCGTCTCCGTTGTCGGTATTCAGTGACAGGAACAGCGCGCTCAGCCCCACCAGACCGCCCAGGATGCCGCCCGCGTCGATGAGCAGCACCCGGCCCCGGGAGATGTCCAGGTTGCGCGACACCAGCGCGAAGGTGAGCAGGCCCGCGCCCACCACGCCCTGCTCGATGCCGATGAAGTCGCGCGTCTCGCCGTTCTGGGTGGCCATCAGCAGCCCCGCCACCACGCCTGCCCACAGGCCACCGGAGTTCGTCAGCGACACCTGCCCGGCGGTGGGCCGCGCGAACTCCGCCACCAGGATGCCCGCGCCCGTGAAGCCCAGCGCCGCCGCCATCACCATCCCCGTGGACTTGTCCCCGTCCAGGTCGAGCGAACCCATGGACGCCAGGCCATAGCCGAAGCCCCACACCGTGCCGGAGTTGATGGCCGCCGCCTGGCCCTGCGTCAGCCCGCTCCGGGTCGTGAGCAGCGAAATCGCCGCCCCCGCGCCGCCGCCCAGCAGCGACAGCGCCACGTACGCGCGTGCGTCCTGGCAGCTGGAGATGGCGCACAGCAGGATGCCCTGGGTGACGCCGTGCATCGTCTGTACGACGGTCAACGACGCCCGGGCCCCCTGCGACGGCTGCTCCTTGGAGACCGCCTCCGACGGCATCACCACCGGCCGCGCCAGCGTGTCCTGCGCCAGCCGCGCGCCCGGCTCCAGCCGCGTCCGCGCCAGCCGCGCCAGCTCCGGCGCGTACGGGTGCTGGGGGCACACCCGCATCACGCGCTCCAGCAGCTCCAGCGCCTCGGCATCCCGTCCGAGCACCAGCGCGTCGAAGCCCGCCGCGTAGTCGGACTCGGCGGCGCAGGCCTCGTCGCTCGCCACGAGCGGCGGCGCGGACACGGTGCCCGGGGACGCGTCAACGGGAGGTGCCGCGCCTTCCTGGGAGGAGGGTGCGGGCTGCGCGGCGACGAGGACGGCCAGGACGAAGGGCGCGAGGAGCATGCGGGCGCCCACCCTAGTCGACCCCCGTGAAGGAGCGGGAGGCCCGGGCCCCCGCTCCTCCCGGCGGGGAGGCACGGGGGCCGGTGGGCGCCATGCGCTGACCTACCGCGTCGCCAGCGTCTCCATGTGCTGGCGGAGCGCGGCCGTGTCCCCCAGCCGTCCGCCCAGGCCCGGAAGGGGCTTCGCGGCCTGCTCGATGCGGCCCCGCGTGCGAGGCCCCGCCGCCACCAGCCACGCCACGCCCAGCGCCAGCTCCGCCACGTCCGGCGCCGGGTCCAGCTGCGCGGCCAGCGCGAGCAGCGCGTCCACGGCCTTCTTCACCTGCGCGCCGTGCAGCGGGTGGCTGCTGGTGATGCCCTCGCGCAGGAGCACCAGCAGTACCCGCGCGGTGGCGCGGGCCTGGCGCACCGGCTCCGGCCCTTCACCCGTGCCGGCCCACAGCCCGTTCGCCAGCTGCTGGCCCAGCAGGCCGCCCACGTCCTCGGTGGCGATGGGGCCCTCCGCCACGGACAGCGGCAGGGACGCCTCCTGCTCGTAGAGCACCTCGCGCGGTGCGGTCTGCTCGGGGGACGGCGCCGCTGGAGCCGCGGCCTTGCGAGGCTTCGCGGCGGACATCAGCCGGTCGAAGATGCCGCCCTTCTCCTTCTTCGCGAACTCCTGCTCCCTGCGCTCCTTGGACGCGGCGGGCCGCTGGGGACCGGCGCCATCCTCGAACTCCGCCTGGAAGGAGGACCCGGTGGTGGGCTCCGGCCCCAGCGCGGGCGCGGGCGCGGCCATGCTCGGAGGAGGTGGGGGCACCGCGCCGCCCTGGGAGCGGTGGACTGCCCCGGGCGCGGGCATCGGCTTCGACGCCGCCCGCCGCCTCGGAGACGCTGGCGCCGGCGCGAATCCACCCTCCGGCACGTCGTCGTCCACGTCCCGAGCGACCTGGTTGAACATGCTCCAGCCCGCGGGCGCGTTCACCGGCACCACGCGCGTCTCCGGCGTCCCCGACGCGCGCCGGTCGCCCTGGCGCTCCTCCACCACCACGAAGGACGTGTACGTCGTGGCCAGCTGGTGCTCGACGGCGAGCCGCACGATGCGCTCCTTCATCGCCTCCGCGCGCCGGCCCACCAACCCCGCGTCCATCCAGCCCCGGATGCGCTCGGCGGCCCACAACTTCTCCACCACCGGCCGGTCCGACTGCGCGGGCAGGTCCAGCCGCACCGTGAGGGAGAAGGGCTCCAGACCTGACCTGCCCTTCAGCGTCACGCTGCCCGTGCCCGCCCGCGCATAGCGCCCGAAGAGCGTCCACGGCGTGCCGTCCACCAGCGGCGGCAGCGTGGACGGGGCCAGCTCGCTGGCCTCCACGCCCTCGAAGCGCACCTCCAGGTCGGTGACGCGCGGCGCGAGCGCCCGCGAGAACTGCGCCACCACCTTCTCGTCGATGCGCTCTCCCGGGTGGATGAACTCCACCGCGCCGTCCGTGCGCCGCGCCAGGTCGCGCAGGAGCGCGTCGCTCACGTTGGTGCCGATGCCGAACGAGAACACCCGCCCCGTCCCGCGCGCCGAAAGCACCGCGTCGAGGATCTCGCTCTCGTTGCCCACCTGCCCGTCCGTCAGCAGCACCACCACGCCGTCCGGCGCGGCCTTCATCGCGGTGACCATCGGCTCCAGCAGCTCCGTGCCGCCGTAGGCCCTCAGCCCCGCGACCCACGCGTCCGCCTGCTCCAGCGTGCGCTGGGTGAACGGCACCGTCTGCGCGGAGAAGGAGCGGAACGAGTCCTCGAACGCGATGACGTTGAAGCGGTCGCCTTCACGCAGGTGGCGCAGGCACAGCCGGAGCGCGGCCTGGGCCTGAGGCAGGCTGTCCCCGGCCATGGAGCCGGACGTGTCCACCACGAACACCACCTCCTGCCGCGGAGGCGTCGTCGCCAGGTTCAGCAGGTCCGGCACCACGGTGAGCGCGAACGTGCCCGGGCCCTCCGCCTTCCGGTGCGCGACCACGGGCGTGAGCATCACGTCCGGGTTGGCGTTGCGCAGGGTGAGCACCACGTCCCGGTTCAGCTCCACCTCGTCGCCCGCGAAGCTCTTGAGGAGCGAGTCGCGCTGCAGGTTCACCCGCGTGCGCGTGCCCTCCTTCGTGACGGTGAGCCGGTGGGACGGGCTCTCCACCACCACGTCGCGGCCCACGTCGATGAGCAGGTCCATGCGCAGCCCGTAGTCCACCCGGCCCTGGGGCGGGGTGATGCGGTCCGCGTCCGGCACCCGCGTCGTCGGGGCCGCTTCGCCGTGGCCGGTGCGGTCGCCGTGCACCGTGCCGGGGATGTACCGGGGCGCCACCAGCGTGGGCAGCATCCAGCGCACGCTGCCCTCCTCGGCGGTGAGCGTCTGGAGGAACTCCACCTCCACCCGCGTCTCCTCGCCCGGCAGCAGGTTGCCCACCTGCGCGGTGAAGACGTTGGCGCGCTCCTGGTCCAGGAGCGCGGCGCCGTGCCCTTCCGTGAGGGCGTCGTCGTAGGCGCGGAAGGCCTCTTCGCGCTCCTTCACCACGCCGGCCACGCGGCGGCCCGCGCACGTCATGGAGAAGGCGCTGAGCGTCGCGTCGGAGGGCAGGGGGAAGGTGTAGAGGGCCTCCACCGGCTTCTTCTCGTCGTTGCGGTAGCGCTGCGTCACGCGCACCCGCGCGTGCCCCCCGAGCAGCTCACCGGAGACCTCCACTCCCTGCAGGGGCACCTGGGCCCCGTCACGCGTGAACAGCCCACACCTCGCCTGCTCGTTCATGACGCCTTTCCTTCCTCGGACTCCTCGATGAGGGCGCGCACCCGCTCGGCCAGCGCCCGGACCTTCGCTTCCGCCTGCTCCGACACGTGCAGTTCCAACCCCGGCGCCAGGAGCCAGCGCTGGTAACGCGCCACCTCCACCGTCGGGTCTTTCCCTGGCCGCTTCGGGGGCGGCATCCGGGGGACCTCCGCCGGGACCGGCGGCGTCCCTGGACCGACCGGCGACTCCGCCAGCCGTCGCAGCTCCTCCGGCGACAGCCGCAGCAGCTCCGCCTGGATGGCGTCCAGCGGCAGGAACCGCGCCTGGAGCACCCGGATGGCCTTGAGCCGCACCCGGTGCTCCTCTCCGTAGACCGTGTCCGGCCCCTTGAAGGGCGGCGCGGGCAGGAGGCCCCGCTGGACGTAATAGCGGACCGTGCGAGGCGAGACGCCCACCTCCTCCGCCAGCGCGGCCAGCTTCCACTCCGTCTGTGTCTTGGGCGTGCTCACGAACCTGACAGTAGGTCTCGACAGTTTAGATGTCAAGATATCGGTGGCGATTCGTCAGCGAGGGTGTCGGGATGGGCGGGAGGTGGCGGCCGGGCGGACGGTGGGACAGAAGGGGGCATGAACGTCGGCGTGGACGGCCTGGACCCCTCCTCCATCCAGCTCATCGGCACGGCGGTGACGCCCGCGGTGATGGTGTCCGGGTGCGGCATCCTGGCCACCGGCCTGGACAACCAGATCTCGCGCATCACCGCGCGCATCCGGGACATGGCCCGGGAATGGCGCACGCTGCCGGAGGGCCACGCGCGCCGCCCCCTCCTGCGCGAGGAGGTGGCCATCATGGACCGCCGCCACGCCATCCTCGCGAGGGCCATCGGCTTCACCTACGCGGCGCTCCTGTCCTTTGTGGTGACGTCGCTCCTGTACCTGCTGCGCCGCAGCGTCGCGGTGCCGGAGGGGCTGCCGGTGATGTCCTTCTCCCTGGGCGTGGGGCTGCTGGGCTCCACGGCGGTGCTGGCGCTGGCGTCGCTGCGCTTGAGCCGCCGGGCCATCACGCTGGAGCGCGAGGACCTCTTCCGCGAGGAGCGGCCGGGGGGCCCACCTCCGCCCTGAATTTGTTCCGCAACGCACGCGAAGGTGCTAGCGGGTGCCCCCGAGACGCGCGGGTCTGGTACGTCCCGGCCCGCGCGCCAGGTATCGCGCAGGATTCCGCAGCCTCTGTGGCTCAACCCTCACCGTGGAGCACGTGAACATGGCAAACGCCAAGGTCTTCTTCGACATGTCGATTGGTGGCCAGCCCGCCGGCCGCATCGTGATGGAGCTGTTCTCCGACGACGTTCCCAAGACCGCCGAGAACTTCCGCGCCCTGTGCACGGGTGAGAAGGGCACCGGCCGCAGCGGCAAGGCGCTGCACTTCAAGGGGACGCCCTTCCACCGCGTCATCCCGAACTTCATGTGCCAGGGCGGCGACATCACGCTCGGCAACGGCTACGGCGGCGAGTCCATCTACGGCGAGAAGTTCGCGGACGAGAACTTCAAGCACAAGCACACGGGCCCGGGCATCCTCTCCATGGCCAATGCGGGCCCCAACAGCAACGGCTCGCAGTTCTTCCTCACCACCGTCCCCACGCCGTGGCTCGACAACGCGCACGTCGTCTTCGGCAAGGTCGTCGAGGGCATGGACGTGGTGAAGAAGATTGAAGCCGTGGGCAGCCCGTCCGGCGCGACGCGCCAGCCCGTGAAGATCGAGGACAGCGGCCAGCTGTAATCCGCTCGCTGCCGCGTCTCCCCCAGGAGGCCCATCCGCGCGACGCGCGGGTGGGCCTTCGTCGTTTCAGGACAGGCCGTGGGACGCGTCCTCGTCCTCCTCCTCGCGGGCCGCTTCCGGCCGGAAGGGCCGCGCGGGTACGGCGCCGAACGCGCGCAGCAGCTCCAGGGGGATGGGCAGGATGGTGTGGTTGCCGCCGCCG
This sequence comes from Pseudomonadota bacterium, assembly GCA_023424585.1. Lineage (GTDB taxonomy): Bacteria > Myxococcota > Myxococcia > Myxococcales > Myxococcaceae > Corallococcus. The sequence continues at coordinate 2,786 of JAFADT010000831.1, read as the reverse complement.
GTGATCTCCACCAGCGTCTGGAGGTAGCGCAGCTGGAGCGTGGCGGGGTTGCGGCTGAGCACGTCCGCGGCCTGGGAGAGCTTCTCCGCGGCCTGGTGTTCGCCCTCCGCGGCGATGATCTTCGCGCGGCGCTCGCGCTCGGCCTCCGCCTGCCGCGCGATGGCCCGCTGCATCTCGATGGGCAGGTCGATGTGCTTCACCTCCACGTTGGAGACCTTCACGCCCCAGGGGTCGGTGCGCGCGTCCAGCACCTGCTGCAGCTCGTGGTTGATGCGCTCGCGCTGCGACAACAGGTCGTCCAGCTCCACCTGGCCCAGGATGGCGCGCAGCGTGGTCTGGGCAATCTGGCTGGTGGCGTAGAGGTAGTCCTCCACCTGGAGCACGGCCTTGTCCGCCTGGATGACGCGGAAGTAGACGACGGCGCTGACCTTCACGCTGACGTTGTCCTTGGTGATGACGTCCTGCGGGGGCACGTCGCGCGCCACGGTGCGCAGGTCGATGATGACCATCCGCTCGATGAACGGGATGAGCCAGCGGAAGCCCGCGCGCTTGAGGCCCACGTAGCGGCCCAGGCGGAACACGACGCCGTTCTGGTACTCGGCGACGATGCGCACGCCGGAGATGAAGAGGAGGAACAGCAGGGCCAGGGGGATGATCCATCCCAGCGCTCCGAACAGCTCGTTCATGGCATGGACTCCGCGACGGTGAGGGTGAGCCCTTCCACGGCGCGCACCACGACCCGGGCGCCCTCGCGGATGGGGGTGAAGGAGACGGCGCGCCAGCGCTCGCCATGGACGAACACCTCGCCGCCCGAGGGCGTGACGGGACCCAGCGCCGTGCCCGACTCGCCGATGAGCCCCGCGTCACCGCCCCGCTGCGGCAGCCTGCGCGTCTGGGCGCCGCGGTACGCGACGAAGGCCGCGGTCCCCGCGAGCACGAGCGCCGAGGGCAGCAGCACCCCCCACGGCAGGCGGAAGGACGGCTCCACGAACCAGCCCGGCTCGAAGCGATCCACCAGGAACACGCCCCCCAGGATCAACAGCCCCACGCCCGCCGCGCCCAGCAGGCCGCTGGTGACGAACAGCTCCGCGATGATGAGCCCCACGCCAGCGAGCATCAGCACCAGCGCCCCCGAGCGCACCGGCAGCGTCGCGGAGGCCATCAGCGCCAGCACCAGCGCCACGCCGCCGGTGAGCCCCGGCGCCACCGCGCCCGGATGGGACAGCTCCACCACCAGGCCCAGCGCCGCGACGAGGAACAGCAGGTAGACGAGGGAAGGCTGCGCGAGCGCATGCACCACCCGCTGTGACAGGCCCGGCTCCAGCGACACCACGCGGGCCTCGCGGGTGGCGAGCGTCACGGTGTCGCCGCCCGCCACCTCCACGCGGCGACCATCGACGGAGGCGAGGAACGCGGCCTCGGTGGGGGCGATGAGCTCCACCACGCCAAGCTCCACGGCGCGGTCCGCGGGAGCGCTGGCGCTGTCGCGCACGGCGGACGCGGCCCACTCCGGGTTGCGGCCCCGTTGCCGGGCGATGCCCTCCGCGAAGGCGACCGTGTCGTTCTCCACCTTGCGGGCGAGCTGTCCGCCGCCCCCCTGCTCCACATCCTCGCCGCCCCAGCCCACGGGGTGCGCCGCGCCGATGTTCGTCCCCGGAGCCATGGCGCTCACGTTCGACGCGAGCGCGATGAACAGCCCCGCGCTGCCGGCCCGAGCGCCAGAGGGCCCCACCCACACGAGCACGGGGACGCGCGAGCCCAGGAACGCCCGCACCACGGCGCGGGTGGCCTCCAGCGAGCCCCCCGGCGTATCCAACGTCACGAGCAGCGCCGAGGCTCCACCGTCCTCCGCCCGCTCCACGCAGTCCGCGAGGTACGCGCCCGAGCCGGTATCCACCACGCCGTCCAGCTCGCACCGGGCAACGAAGGACGGCGAGGTCGGGGCCGCCGGAGCCGCGAGGCCTCCGAAGAGGAACACCAGGAGCCAGCCCCAGAGGACGTGACGGCGCCACCTCATCCTGTCGACGTGCTCCCGCATGAGCGCTCCCGGTGCGCGTGGTCGCGCACACGCATTCGGGCAACGATGTACATCGGCCCTTCGGATGACCGGGATGGGAGACCGGGGGGCTGGAGGGCGTGCGGGCAGGGAGGGCCCGGTGCCCCGCTCGTGCATCCAATCCTGGACGTTGCAGGGGATGCGCATTGCTGGAGGAGGACGCACCTCCCTAGGGTCGGCCTCTCGATCTTCTTCCAGGAGGTTTCATGCGCCGTGCCGTGCTGCTCATCGCTGCTCTGGGCCTGACCGCTGGAGCGGTGGCCTGCAAGACCACCCAGCCCCCGGGGACGGAAGATCAGATGCCCATCCAGGGCCCGGACACGGCCCGCGAGCCTATCCAGAACGTGCCCAACGACCAGGGGGGCCCCGCGGGCCCCATCGAAGCCCCGGGGGTGGACGCTGGCACGCCTCAGGAGGGCGGGTAGTCTCCGCGCATGACGGCGGCGCCGACCGTCTGCCAGGCGGAGCGCGTATGGACGCTCGATGTGGAGCGTCCGCGCGCGGAAGCAGTGGCGGTGCGTGACGGGAGGTTGCTCGCGGAGGACCGCGCCGTCGCGGGGCGCGACGCGCGTGAAGTGGACCTGTGCCGGGCCATGGTGATGAGGGGTGAGCCTCAGCCGCCGAAGATGTGCGAGCGCGCGGCCTCGGCGATGGCGACGACGGCGGGGTGTCGCAGGCGGCGCTCCACGGTGATGGCGTAGAAGCACTGCTCGATTTCGTCGGTGTGCCC
>JAFADT010000803.1 GCA_023424585.1 Pseudomonadota bacterium | reverse complement strand
CTCTCCGACAAGCCCACGAGCCTCGCCAGCGTGGAGTTCGCGCTCGCGCAGGTCGCCATGGACGTTGGCGATTACCCGCAGGCGCTAGCCCTTGCCGATAGCGCCCATGCCGCTCGTGTGAAGGCATTCGGCGCGGACTCGTTACCTGCCGCGGAGGTCGCAGTGCTCGCGGGCGCGGTGCGGATGCAGGTGAGCCCTCCGCGCTTCGAGGAGGCGGGGAGGATGCTCGACGACGCCGTTGCCTTCGTCCGGCGCGCCGCGCCCGACAGTGCGCTGATGGTCGAGGCGCTTCAGATGCGGGCCACGATTTACGGAGATCAGAACAAGCCGACCGAGCAGGAGCGCGTCATCACCGAGGCCGCGGCGCTGTGTGAACGGCCGGCGGGGCGCGAAGCGGCGTGTGAAGAGGCGTGGTCGGGGCTCGGCGCGCTCGCGAGCGAGCAGCTCAAGCCATGGAGCGCCATCGCCCCGTACAGGCGCGCATACGAGTCGAGGAGGGCGCGGCTCGGCCCCGAGCACGCGAAGACGCTCGACGTCGCCAGCATGCTCTCGTGGGCGCAGGCGCAAGCGGGGGACCTCCAGGGCGGCCTCCAGCTCGCGGAGGGCGTCCACGCCGCCTACCAGCGGATCTTCACGCAGCCGAGCGAGACGAGCCTGCGCGCGGAGCTGCGGCTCTTCCGCCTCGTGAAGCGCGCAGGGCAGACCGGTCGCGCGGTGACGCTCATCGACGACTACGTCACCCAGGCGCGACGCGTGTTCGGCGAGCACAACCCGAATACGGCGCTGGGCTACTCCGATCGCGCGAGCCTGCTGTACAACATCGGCCGCTTTGACGAGGCCGCCGCGCAATTCGAGGTCGCGTCGAAGGAGTATCGAGCGCTCAAGAACGACATCAACGCGTTCCTGACGCAGACGTTCTGGGGGGAGTCGCTGCGCGATGCGGGCCGTCCGGCCGAGGGGCTCCCGCTGCAGCGCGAAGGCGTCGAGGCCCTGCGCAAGCTGTACGCGAAGGGGGAGCACATCCTCCTGGGGCGCGCGCTCACCAGCCTCGCGCTCACCGAAGCCGCGCTGGGACACGTCGAGCGAGCGCTCGAGCTCCACACCGAGGCCGTCGCGATGTTGCGGAGGTTGCACGTGCAAGGCGCTCCACACGCGGCGTGGGCGCAGGCGTTTCGTGGCAAGGCGCTGTTCGACCTCGGCAGGAAAGCGGAAGGCGAGGCTGCGCTGCGCGCCGCCGAGCAGGAGCTCGCGCCGCACGAGAGCGACATGCCCAACCAATATTGGGAGCCGTTCGCGCTACTCACCACCGTCGCCTGTGCAAACGGCGCGAGCGACTGTGCCGCGCTGAAGACACAATCAGGTGAAGCGCTGAAGCTCGCGCTCGCGGCGACCGTACGAAAGCGCCTCGAGGTTGCGGTCAGCGACCGTGGAGGGCGTCCGCCCTGAAGGTACTGGTCCAGGGGCAGGCCCCTCGCGACTGCGGCTTCGTCCATTCTTCCGTCGGGTGAGCTGTCACATTGAGGTGGAGGATCTACCTGTCCCGGTGATTCACAACCGCAAATCCCAACAGCGCACCAGACGTCGCAGTCGGGATGACGAAGAAATCCATCCCCGCGGACTCCGACATCAGCCATTTTCGTCGGTCCCGGCCTCGTCCCGCTCCAGGTGACCGAGTCCCATCCCCGCTCCCATGCCCAGTCCGGCGCCACCTGCAGCGCCACCCATCCCGCCTCCGCCCCCGCCTCCCCGACTCCCGGCATCCTTGTCTCCGCCTCCGCCCTTGCCACCGCCGGAGACGGTGCGCAGCGGGCCTTGCTCCGGGATTTCCAGTGACGGCGAGATCGGCTCCAGATCCAGTGCTTGACGAATGAACCCGCGCAGCGACACCACCAGCTCAAGCGTACGCACCGGCCGTCCGGCGACCATGTCGCGCGCGGCCTGCGCCGCCAGTGACACCTGCTGTTCGGTCCCCAGCAGGAGCACGTCCGACAGCGCCGCCTCCACCGCATCGCGGATGCGCCGGCGGCGCTCGGAGGCCGAGTCTGGATCTGGCACCTCCCGCCCCGAGGCAGCCGCATCCTCGGCCCGACGGCGCAGGTCGCGTAGATGGGTGGGGTCCACCTCCAGTTCCCCGGTGAACGAGCCGCCCAGCGTCTTGTAGGCGGCGATCAGCGTCTTGAGCCGCTCGTTGATCTGCCGGTTCTCGCGCTCGCGTCGGCGCTGGATGGTCTGCATCATCAGCAGGCGAATGCTTACGGCCACCAGCGACACCAGCACCAGCCCCAGCAAGGTGGTGAGCACCGCACGCCAGGAACTGAAATCGAGATTGCGCATGCGCACCCCTGGAAGGAGGAGGAGACCGGCTCAGGGTCGTTCAACCAGCCTGCCATGGCAACGGCTGCCATGGCGTCCGCCATGAACTCGGCGACCGCAGCCCGGTTTCCGCCCCGGCGAAAAGGCGCCTATGTACCGCACCAACAAGCGGGACGGTGGGTGCCGGCGAGTGCAAGAGGAAGGAGCCGGACGGCACGACGGCCGACTCGCGTCCTGCCTCCTCAAGAGCCTGCCCCGCCCAGCCAACGCAGTCAGGGCCGGTACCGCTCCACCTCGTGGAAGAATTGCGTGAGCGAGTAGTCCGGCAGCGACTGGCGGGACTGCATGTACCGGCGGGCCCGGAGGAAGGGCAGCCAGACGCGCTTGCCCAGCCGCACCTGGGATTCTTCCATCTTCTGCCCCAGCCCCCACGTCCCGCCCAACCGCCGCACCAGCACGTCCCCCAGGTACGGTATCGTGTGTCCGTCGAGAACGTCGCGCGTGTAGCGCTCGGAGAAGCGGGTCTTCCAGAAGTAGAGCACGGCGCTGACGCTCGCGGAGGGGCCGCCCCCGTGACAGTGGCCGCCCTGCCCTTCACGGCCGCGTAGGGCCTCGCGTCGGGCGGCGCACGCGCGCCGCCGCGGGGCGTACGTTTCGGTGGCGAGGTGGCTTGTGACAGCCGGGCACGGTGGAGCTCCAGCTCAATCCCCGCCCTCGCTGGCGCCGGCGCTGCAATCACAGACGGCGTCCCATGTCCCACTGAGCGAGACGTCACTCAAGTACGAGTAGCCGCACCCCTCGTCGCAGGTCTCCACGAGGTGGTAGCGCAGTAGGAAGGACGCCTCACAGTCGCTGGACGGCGTGGGAAAGAAGATGTCCTGGCTCCCCGGCTGGCAGCCCGAGACGTCCAGGTACTGCTCCTGGTAGCGGAACTCCAAGGGCTCGCTGCCGCCCACCTTCTCCAGGGAGGCCTCGCGCCGGGTGTTGACACAGACGTCATCCGGCATCCCCTGCGTCCAGCGGGCGGGGCCCCTGGGGGGCACGGGCAGGCCCCGCATCGGCAGGAAGAGCCTCGACTGCTCGCCGAACTCGGGGACGCTCACGAAGTAGTCGCCGTTGTCCCGCCGGGAGAGCCCCACGGTGTGAACCTCGGGTCCCGCGCGCTGCGGCGTACACGTGTCCGACTCCTTGACGATCTCCAAGCGGTAGATGCCGACCTCGCGCTCCTGGCCGCCGCAGGCGGCAAGGAGCAGGAGGCCAAGGGCGAAGCCTGAGGGAAAGCGCTGGGGCATGCGAGGGACCTTCCGGAAAGGGGGGAAGCGCACCCTCGACGCGCGGTGTGCTCGGAAATTCACGGAGCGCGGCTACGTGTTCTGGTGGTTCGGGTCCTCGACGGCGAGCGCCGCGTCCGTCGGGTGCAGGGGCAGCGTCGTGTCCAGCATCACCGCCAGTTCGTCCATGGTGCGGTGGCCGATGCTCTTCTCATCCGCGCCGGGGTGCGGATCGTGCGCCACGCGCATGCGGTGGTGGCCCACGCTGTCCGCCCCCACGCCGCGGCGGCTGGTGGAATTGCCCCGGCAGTAGAAGAGGCACTCGCCGCAGTCCACCGAGCCGCGCGGGTACGGGCAGAGGATGGCCTCCGGGTGGAAGCCCACCACCTGCGGCACGAACGAGCAGATGAGCCCCCCCGCGCCGCGAACGTCCCGTGCCACGTGGGCAGCAGGTGCACCAGGCCCGCCCGCGGCTGAAGGACCAGGATGGGGAATCCCCCGTGCCGCCCCAGCCCACCACGTCCAGCGGCGAGCTCTGGTAGCGGAAGCCGTGGAACACGTCCCCACGCTTCCTGGTGACCATCAACGCTGGTGGGCGAATTCACCGTCCCAGAACCGGTTGCGGCCTCGTCCGAAGAGCAGTCGTCTCCGCGCTGAAAGTGTCCCGTTCACCCCGTCAGCTTGAACGTCCGCCTGGGCTGACGGAAGACGGGGGTCGTGCAGCGGATATCTACCGACCCGGCCACCTCCATTACCTGCGTGAGGCGGCCTACCCTCGGTACGAGACGGACCGGCACGCGACGGCCGAGTCAGGCCCGGCGGGAGCTGATACTGAAGCAAGCGGCCTGATTACGGCCAACCTGATGTCTCAACAACCCAGTGCGGTACACTACTCCCAAGGAGCCAGCGGATTGCGTGGGAACCAATAGAAGAACCACACCAAGACGCCGGCGCAAAATGTCAGCACAACCCTGCGTGGCAGTTTTGAAAGTGCCAGCGCCGACAGAATGCATTGGCACGGAATAAACAAAAGCATATAAAACGGATAGGTGACGCGCACCTGGGCAACCAGGATGAATAGCAGATACGGGACACCAATCATCAAGAAGGCGAGGAGCACCAGCGGATGTCGCTCCCGGATGTCCGACCAGACAAGGGGGATGGCGAGCCAAGTAAATAGCAAGATGACCAGGTTGGGCTGATCCAAGTACTGCAGAACATAGCGCGGAATGCTGCCGTCTTCGACCCCAGTCGACGTGACAAAATACGACGAATTCGGAAACCCCGAAAACCAACGAAGCGGATGAACACTGTCACTCATTCTCGGAGAACCAAGACTCTGGTGGTAGCTAACCATACTCGCCATGTGATGCAGCGGACTCGGGAATGCATGATAAACGACGTCGTAGATACCCAGGCCCGCCAGAAAGATCAGCGCCGCAGGAATGCCGACGCTGAAACCGGTCCGTACAGTAACTTTAAGCGCGGCCTTGGAAAGCCATCGTTCCTGGCTGACCAAGACGTAGAGGATAAGAGCGATGAAAACCATCGCTACGACACCTTTGGCCAGCATGCCGATGCCGAGCGCGAGTCCGGAGAGCCACCACCTTTGTCCCGTGAATAGGTAGACCCCCAGCACTGCGAAAAAGAACGCCGGGATGTCGAGCATGGCGATTGATGAGTGGACAAACCAAAGATTCTCAAACCCGAGCAAGAAGGCAGCAAGAAACGCGGTCCTGTCGTCAGCGAACCGGCGCATGAGCAAGTAAACCAACGCCAGCGTGAAGCTGCCAGAGAGGACGGAGGGCAGGCGCCAGCCGAATCCGCGGTCACCGAACATCTGGATGCTGAGTGCAATCAGCGCCTTGGCAAGAGGTGGATGTTCCTCGTTGCATACCGCCCCGTCGACCAGGCACTTGGCTGCCGGTACGTAGTATGCCTCGTCGAAGACATAGGACGCGAACGGCTGATCGATGATGATCAGGTGAAGAAGCAAGACGACCGACACAAGTCCCACAAGTGCCCAGCCGTAATTGGGTGCAGAAGGCTTCGAAGACGTTGCACCATCAAGACAGGGGGCCTTACGCATCAATCGAGGAAGATCGTCCATCTTTTCCATCAATCACGCCTATAACCGTCCAACCGCGTGCCGCCCCCAGGCAAGGAGCCGACGAGGAGACACCTCGGATGAGGGCGCTGATCAATGCGCATCCAGACGCAACGCTCCCCGATTTGGCCGTCCTGGCGAACAAGAAGTTTGGCCGTAACCGTCCCGTCAGTGACGCGAGCTACTGAAGACGGGCGAGGCCCCTGACTGACGGACGCCGTGACTCGGGCGGACCTGCAGCCTTCCGACGTCTCCACTCCTGTGTCAGCAGCTCCGCGATGCGCGAACTGGGGGGGGCCCGCGAGTACGGCATCAACTCCAGCCTGTTGTTACCATTGTCCCGAGCCCCAGATATTGCTCTTCTCGGAGGTGCAACACCTGGGGCTCAGGCCAAATTTGTCGCCAAGAAAATCCGCTCCTCGCCTCCGAGCGGCGACTGGCGAAGAATCGCCTCGCGCGACGGTGATACTTGAGAAAAGCCGCCGAGCTGAAGCCTCCCCTCCATCTCGTCGTTGCGAGCATTCGAGACCTGGCGCCAGTTCCTGACACAACGACCAGCGCCCCAGGGCTCGCTACTTCGCCTTCGTCACTGAACTCGTTTGCGTTGTCACCACCCCTGGAACCACAAACACTTTTGTCTTTGTTCCAGTTGTCGTTGTCGCCGTCACCGTTCTTGTTCTTGTCACCGTGAGTACATTTGGCCTTTCTGTCGCCTCGGCTGCCGACATCACGCCATTTGTATCAAACCCCTTCAAAAGAAGTACAACAAACGCAAGAACAGACAAAGCGCTGGCCAGTGACTTCATAGACCCTCCTGTTTGTTGGTAACTTGTCACGTGGAACCCAGGATATCAAGAGGGGACGCGATTCTCGCCTATCGAGAAGAACAACAGGTCCATCCTCCCCAGGCTGATGTCCGATACATCGCCGGGCCTATGTCGAGCTGCTCCGCAGAATACAAGCGGCTGCATCCATGCGCCCACATCCTTCAGCCGCGTTGCGTAGCGAGAGCCAATTTGCATGTCGCGCCAGATATTGACATGTCAACCGCCTCCTATTGACGCGTCAAGCTGACGCGTCAGGCGCGGGTTCGTGAGAGGCGCTGCTCACGGCCCCACAGTGAAAATGAGGGGTTACATCCCTGGCACGCTCACTGCTAATGGGCGGAGGGGCTTCCAACTCAAGACCCAAGAGCCGCCATGACCAAGGCCAGCAAGTTGAACCAAGGGCCGTGGAACCTGCGACATGGGTGGTACCGCTGAGCGTCAAGGTAGTTGTCGCATGAACGGGTTCAGCGGAAGCGCTTCAGATCCTGCGCTTCCGGCCGGGGGAGGCGACGGGGCGCTGGGGGAAGGAGGGGCGGTCCTTCAGCGTGCGGAAGAGGGCTTCGGAGAAGGCGTTGTCGCCCGAGACGCGGGACCGGCTGAAGGAAGGCGCCACGCCCAGCCATTGCAGCGTCGCGAGTATCGTGGCGCCCTTCATGGGGCCACCGTTGTCCAAGTACAGCACCAGTCCCTCCGGGGGCGGGCCCGCCTCGCGCCAGCTGTCGCGGATGAGGGCCGCAGCATGCGCGGAGGCCTCCTCGTCGTGGACTCTCCAGCCCATGATGCAGCGGCTGAAGACGTCCACGACGAGGTAGAGGTACAGGAAGGCGCCCTTCACCGTGCCCCTCAGGTAGGTGATGTCCCAGTTCCCCACCTGGCAAGGGGCTCGGCGATGTGCGCGGCCTTGGGGCGCGGGGTGGGAGGCTTCACGGAGCCTCGGTGGGCCACCGGCCCCCCCTCTCGTGCAGCACCCGGTAGAAGCTCGCCTCGCTGGCCAGGTACCCGCCTTTATCCGCCAGCCTCGGCACCAGTTGCTTGGGCGAGATGCCACGGAACTCCTCGCTGTTGGCCACCGCCAGCATGCGGCGCTTCTCCCCCTCAGAGAGGTGATTGGCGGGCCAGGTGCGCGGTCCGCACCGCCCGTCCTGGGCGGTGAGCGGCTTCCTCCAGCGCTGGATGGTGCGCGGCGTCACCCCGAGCCGCTCGCAGACGGCCTCCAGGCGGACGCTCTGCCGGAGAGTCTCCTCCACGTGGGCGAGCGTCATTTCTCGTGCTTCTCGTCCACTGCGTGTCAGAAACCGGGGTAACGGATCGCGTCGGGGTCGGCAGAACGGATCGCATCTGCTGATCCATCAGCACAGGCCGCTGGCGGCCGGTTGCCCTGCGCCCGCGCGCCGAGGGAGGGTCAAGGGCGCAGAACCGTTCAGGTTTCGGCGAAGCCGACCCTTGACGCTCCCGAGCACGCGGGCCCCTTGACGTGATCGAAACCGCGATCCGACCGGGTGCTCCGCAAGCGATCCGATAGGGAGGCCCATGACACCACTGCGTCGTCCCCGCCATCCAGCTCCCGCTCGTCCCAGCCCATTGCCTGAAGTTTTTCGAGCACCAGCAGCACCGCCGGTTCCGCCAGCGTCTTCTCCTTGCGGCGCAGCTCCCGCTCCAACTCCTTCACCCGCTTCTCTGCCACCGCCAGCCACCTGCGCTCCTTGGCCGACAGGGCCTGCGTGGGAGCTCCCATCAGGGCTCCCGAGGCCGCCAGCCACCACTCTGTCAGATGTTCCTCATGCAGCCCTCACCGCGCAGCAGCCCTCAAGGCTTCGCCTGTCAGCCCCTGGGGCGTCGCCAGCACCCGCAGCTCCTCCTCGGGTGGCCACTTCTTCGGTGCGGCGGGTTTCCTCTCCTCGGGCGGGGGCATCATCGCCGCCAACTGATTCGCCTCCCGCAACCACTGCGACAACGCCGGCTGCGACACGCCCACCTGGCGGGCCAGCGCTGCGGTACTCACCGCACCAAGGCCTACCATCCGCTTCACCATCTCTGACTCGAATCCATACGTGTGCGGCACGGCGGCCTGCCCTGCCAAGCGACAGCACAGCCTTGAACCGGCTCGGGATTCTGGCGTCTATCATCCGCTCGGCTCTCGCGAGCGTCTGCCCGGAGTTTTGCAAACTGTAGACGCCAGCCTTTCGAAGGGCTCAGAAGAGACTGATTTCCGTATACAGACTGTAGTCCGTGTCTCGCTTCATCCACATGAACCGGCGGCCCTCCGTGACCTCGTCCGCGGTGAACTGGAGCGTGTGGTCCGTCCCCTTCTCCAAGCATTCGACCAGCCAACCGTCTCCGTAGAGCTTGCAGTCCAGCGCCTCGACCGAGGGACTTCGGACCGCCCAGTCACTGGCTTGCGCTAGCTCTTCCCACTGCATGATCTCCCTGCGGGCCAGCAACTTGGCATCGCCGATGCCCGCCAGACGGACGGTCTCCTGGATGGAGCTGGACAGGTGCGCTGTGAACGCCTCGAACTTCTTCGCCTGAAGCAACTGCTGCAACTCCACGATCTTTGCGTGGACCCGCTTCTTCTCCGCGTCGTTCCAGACAATCTTCTGGCCTGTCCGCCAGAGAGGCGGCTTCAGGCTCTTGGGGGCCTTGAAGATGAGCGGGATCTTCACCTGGATGTTCCCTACGTCGGCGTAGGTTTCGTTCATCACCAGGTCCTTCCCCACCTTCACAGTGAGCTTTTGCAGTTTGCCCTGGACCGTCTCTGCATGGCCGTCGACTTCCATCAGGAGGGTGTTCTTCCCAGGCACCACGAAGTGCTGGATGGGAAAGCCTCGCTGGATTTCGGACTCCATCTCCTCATCCGGGCTGCTCTCGGGATGACGGAAGACGAGGACGTCGTTCACGAACAACCTGGGTCGCGCTTGCGGATTGTAGGCGAGCTCCACGACGAACTGGTCAGGAATCTGACCCGCAGGCTTTGACTTGAGCCTCACTTGGACCTGCGCATGCGCCGCATTCACGAATGCGAGATTCAGCATCAAGAGCATGTAGCTCAAATTCCTCAATAGCCACCGACCTGCACTCACGAACAACCTCCGCGACTCACTCCAGCGATTGGGCTCGACGGGGCCGACGATAGCAGCCTGAAGCCAGGCCGGAGAACTCTTGCCTCCGTGCCCATCCATGATTCGGTCGATGCGTCGTAGTCGCGCCAAGGCGCCGTGTTCGGCAGGGCGTCAAATCGAGTGAGCAAGGCGCCGTTGCGACCATTGCCACGATGTCAAATGTTCCGCGTGCACCAACGAGCAGGAAATAGACCGCAGGAGCCAGCCAACCCGGCGGACAGTGGAGCTCGGTTTGCGCCGATCCGGTGGGCATGAGCTTCTCGGAGGCTGAGCCGACCGATCTCCGAGGACTTACGTCGACGCATTCTCGAGGTGTGCGAGGGAAGCGGCGGAACGTACGAGGAATTGGCAGAGCGGTTCCGTGTGGACCGGGCCACGGTGAATCGGGTTCTCCGCCTGAAGGGCGAGACAGGCGATGTGCGGCCGCGGCCTCGTGGCGGAGGGCGTGCCCAGGCGCATCTCCGACGAGGAGCCGCCTCGGGCAAAAGCGCTGGTGGATGCGCATCCGGACGCGACACTCGCCGAGCTGGCCCTCCTGGTGAGCAAGGAGTCTGGCCGTTTGGTGAGCCGTCCCGCCCTGGGCCGGATGCTGGCGCGACGTCGGCTACTCGTGAAAGGAGAAGGGGCTGGTCGTATGCGCGCGGCAGCGTCTAGCAGAAGCATGCCGAGTTCCTCGCTACCGAGGCCGTTGAGGGAATCGGCTCGTCTTCATCAACGAGTCCAGCCGCCCTATCGGCATGGCACGTGAGCATGCCTGGGCCTCTGTCGGAGAGCGCGTGGTGGGCCACGTCCCCAGAAACCGAGGACCGGTTCTCACCCTGCATGGCGCGCTCACCCTGAACGGAGTCGAGGCCCTGATGACGGTGGAGGGCGGCACGTCGGGCGCCGCCCTCCCCTCTTTCGTCAGCGCTGCCCTGGTCCCCAACCTACGCCTGGGCGACCTGGCCATGATGGACAACGTGGGGCGTACCACGCGACAGGCGTCAAGGAGGCGATTCGTGCGGTTGGCGCAGACGTCCTGTTCCTGCCGCCCTACAGCCCCGACCTCAATCCCATCGAGCTGTGCTGGAGCAAGGCCAAGGCTCTGCTCCAGAAGTTGGCGGCCCGCACCGGCAGCACCCTCAAGGTAGTCGTCCAGGAAGCCGTGTGACGAAGCTGTTTCCCTTGAAGGCTCTTGGGTCGATAGCAAGCTCGTTCGGATTTCGCGGTGCTCACCGTTCCGAGGAACCGCCGGCCTGCGATCCATGGCTTTCGGCCACGATTGGCCCTGGGAGGGGTACGTTGAGCAGATGCGGCGCCACGTCTACACCTCGCTCCGCGTCCACCAGTTTGCAATCTGCTGGAGGCCAACGTCCCGCAGGTTTCCGAGGTCACGGTAGCCGACGCCGTCGAGCCGGCAGGCAGCGTTGGACTCCAGCACCAGCGCCTTGTCCGTCTCCACGCGGTGGTCCAGGACGAGGAAGGATGACACCGCGGGCGCCCCGACGCACGGGTCCGTCGAGGAGGCCAGGGGGCGAGTGGCTTGCGCGACGGAACCGTGGATTCGCCACGAGTGTCTCGTGTAAGCGCCCGCTGGAGGCCCTCTATGCTGACCGTCGTGTTGCTGAGCCTGTTGGCCGTGCCTCCGGTGGAGGTCGAGGTCTTCGTCCCGCTGTGTGACAATGCGTTGATCGAGTGCGGCCGTCCTCCCGCGGGAGCTCCGCGCGCGCTGGAGACGAACCTCTACTGGGGGGCGATGTACGGTGCGGAGCGGTTCCTCTCACGGGCTCCTGGATTCAAGATGGTGAGCCGAGAGCCGGGACCCGATGGGGCTGCGGTGCTGCGCGAGCTCGTCCTGGAGCGGACCGCGGCGAAGGGAGAGCGGCCCGTGCGGCTGCGGCTCCACGCCTATGCGGGCGACGCGATAGACACGGCGCTGGAGGACTTCCTGCGTGCGGCGGCGGGCGCGAGTCACGCCGACCTGTTGGTGTGGGCCGGACATGACCGGCTCATGGATCGCGAGCCGCCCCGAGTGGATGCGCAGCCGGGGGCCACACCCAGGCCCGTGGTCGTCCTGGCCTGCATGAGCGAGCAGTACTTCGGCCCGGTGCTGAGGACGCTGGGCGCGAGCCCCATCGCGCTCACGCGAACGCTGATGGCGCCCGAGGCCTATCTGCTGGAGGCGCTGGCCAGCACCGTGGCACGCCATGGACCCACGGAGCCCAAGGCCATGCGCACGGCACTCGTGGAGGCATATGCGCGCTATCAGCGCATCGCCCTTCGCTCCGCGGGCTCCGTCTTCTCGAAGCTGCCCCCTTCAGAGGTCGCACCGTCGCGCACGGCGGCGCCCTCGCGGATGTCGAGACCGTAACGGGCAGCCTCCAAGCTTCCCCGTCGGAGATCGCACTGCCGAGCGCGGTAGCTCCCGCGTCGAGGTCGAAATCATGAGTGGACTTGATCCGCATCAGCAGAAGTCCGTAGGTTGTAAAGGCAAGCCCCCCGGACATCTTGCGCCCAGCCAGACCCGGCCGAAGCTGCTACGGCCAAGGCTGGCGGCCTGATTGCGCCCCACCTTCCGTCTCAACAAGCCAGGGCGGTACAGTCGCGGTTACGAAAGACGGCACATGGGCGCGGGACTTCGAACTCCCCATCCCGCCCTTCGTTGGCCTCGGGATTCGGCTCGATGTCTACGAGCTGGTCAACGTCCAGAGCGTAATCGTCGGCGACGCTCGTTACGATGTCACCTGTATCGTGGGACCCGAGCCTGGCCAGAGCCTCGACGCGGCATGGCTCGCGCGCCAAGGGTTCAAGGAGGCACCGTAGCCCTGAACGAAGCTGGCCCGGCGGATGCGGTCATCCAGCGCGTCACTGTGAGCGAGGCACGCGAGAGTGCATCGTCATCTCGGCCTGACGGCTGAGACGACGGCTTCCCTGATGCAGGGGGATGGGGGAGCACTCCCAACGCACGCCCCCGTCCAGCTCCTCGCCTGTCCACGCAACCCGGGCAGGCTCTGGAGCCACGGCAGGCCTCGCCGCTCTCTCCACTACCAGCAGATGCCAGACCCCGGCTGTTGCCGCAAGCCCCCCCGGTCATGCTCCACCATCGCCCGTTTCGATCCAGGAGCAGGAGGGCCGAGAGATGCACACGGACGTGGTGACACAGCACGCAGTGGTGATTGTGGGAGCGGGCCCCACGGGGCTGATGCTGGCGGCGGAGCTGGCACTGGCACGGGTGGACGTGGCCATCGTCGAGCGTCGCGCCAGCCAGGAGGTCGCCGGCTCGCGCTCGCGCGGCCTGCACGCGCGCAGCCTGGAGGTGCTTGACCAGCGCGGGGTCGTCGAGCGCTTCACCTCGCAAGGGCAAGCGGTCCAGAACGTCTCGTTCGGGCAGTCGCTGCTGGACCTCAGCGACTTCCCGACGCGTCACAATCATGGGCTCGCGCTCTTGCAGGAGCGCTTCGAGCACATCCTGGCGGAGTGGGTGGCCGAGCTGGCGGTGCCCATCTACCGCGGGTGCGAGGTGACGGGCTTCGCGCAGGACGACACCGGCGTCGACGTGGCGCTGTCCGACAGCCGTGCGCTTCGGGCGAAGTACCTCGTGGGATGCGACGGGGGTCGCAGCCTGGTCCGCAAGGCGGCGGGCATCGAGTTCCCGGGCTGGGACGCGTCCATCAGCTACCTCATCGCCGAGGTCGAGATGACCGGAGCGCCGACCTTCGGCATCCGCCGGGACGAGAAGGGCA
Source organism: Pseudomonadota bacterium (assembly GCA_023424585.1). Lineage (GTDB taxonomy): Bacteria > Myxococcota > Myxococcia > Myxococcales > Myxococcaceae > Corallococcus. Next base: position 25,423 of record JAFADT010000803.1, on the reverse strand, counting down.
CCTACGCCATGGGCAAGATGGACGACGGACGCGTGGGCGTCGTGCTGCGAGAGGAGCGGGTCGGCACGGGCGACGCGCCAACCCTCGAGGTCCTGCGCGAGGGACTCGTCGCGCTCTACGGGACGGACTACGGCCTGCGCGGCGCCACGCACCTCTCGAGGTTCACCGACATGACGCGGCAGGCGGCGTCCTACCGGAACCGGCGGGTGCTCCTGGCCGGTGACGCGGCCCACGTGCACTCGCCGATGGGCGGCCAGGGGCTCAACCTCGGCGTGCAGGATGCCGTGAACCTGGGGTGGAAGCTGGCCCAGGTCGTGCGCGGCGCCTCGCCGGAGGACCTGCTCGACACGTACCAGGCCGAGCGGCACCCCGTCGCAGCCCGGGCGCTGCGGAAGACCATGGCGCAGACCGCGCTGAGCCGTGGTGACGCACGGATGGACGCCGTGCGAGAGACGCTGGCGGAGCTGCTGCGGATGGATGGGCCACGCAAGCAATACGCGGCGATGATGTCGGGGCTAGACATCCACTACGACCTGGGAAACGGACCCCCACTGCTCGGGCGCCGCATGCCGGACCTCGACCTGCTCACCGGCGACGGCCCGCGGCGCGTGTTCCAACTGCTGCACGACGCGCGGCCGGTGCTGCTCGACCTGGGCGAGCCCGGCACTCTCGACGTCACGCCCTGGGCGGACCGGGTTCGGAGGATCGCGGCTCGCTACACGGGGGCGTGGGAGCTCCCGGTGCTTGGCGCAGTCACCGCGCCCGTTGCGGTGCTGATTCGACCGGACGGACACGTCGCGTGGGTCGGAGAGGGTACGGCTCAGGGTCTGCCTGAGGCCCTGACCCGATGGTTCGGACCTCCGCGTGCGCCATAGCGCGTTTCGCTTGTCCCAGCGGAAGAGCCCATCCACCAGCTGCTGAGGTCCGAGTCCGGGGGCCAGCCGCTGCATGGGTGGGCTGTACCGCGGCGGATTGATGAGACGTCAGGTTGGCTGTAATCAGGCCGCCTGCCGCTGCACAGCAGCTCCCGCCGGGCCTGACTCGGCCGCGGGTACGCGGCGCATGGGGGACATCTACTCTGGGCACCTCTTCGCCTTCGTCTTGCGCAGGGTGACAGCATCAAGCTCTCAACAGGCCGGTGCCGCGAAAGGAGACGGGCCCGGTGCGCGCATGCACACCGGGCCCGCTCGGACTTCACGGTGGGGACGGGTCAGCCGCCGAGCACCACGTTCTCCAGGACGCCCAGCGCGTCGGGGACGAGCACGGCGGCGGAGTAGTAGGTGCTCACCAGGTAGTTCGTCATGGCCTGGTCATTGACGGCCATGCGCTTCACGGTGAGGCTCGGCTCCACCTCGTCGGGGATGCCCGCGTTGTGCAGGCCCACCACGCCCTGGTCTTCCTGGCCGGTGCGCATCGCGAGGATGGAGGTGGTGTTCTCCCGAGTGATGGGCAGCTTGTCGCACGGCAGGAGGGGCACCCCGCGCCACGCCTGGAACTTCGCCCCGCCCACGTCCACCACCGTCGGGTACAGGCCGCGCTTGTTGCACTCCCGGCCGAACGCCGCGATGGCGCGCGGGTGGGCCAGCAGGTAGCGCGTCTTGCGACGACGCGACACCAGCTCGTCCAGGTCGTCCGGCGTCGGCGGCCCCGAGCGCGTGTTGAGGCGCTGCTTCAAGTCCGCGTTGTGCAGCAGGCCGAACTCCGGGTTGTTGATGAGCTCCCACTCCTTGCGCTCCTTCAGCGCCTCAATGGTCAGCCGCAGCTGCTCCTGCGTCTGGTTCATCGGGTCGTTGAAGATGTCCGACACGCGGGTGTGCACGCGCAGGATGGTCTGCGCCACGCTCAGCTCGTACTCGCGCGGCTTCAGCTCGTAGTCCACGAAGCCGCCGGCGATGGGCGGCTCGCCGTGGTGGCCCGCCGTCAGGGGGATGGCCGCCTGGCCCGCCTTGTCCTGGGGCTTCTTCAGCTTCGCCTTGTAGCGCTCCACGTGCGCCTTCAGCGCCGGCGACTGGCTGAGGAGGGACTCGAAAACGTCCTGCGGCAGCACCATCACCGTGCAGGCCGTGACGGCCTTGACGGTGAAGGGCCACACGTCGTTCGACTCCACCACCGCCTCGTCCCCGAAGTGGTCGCCGTCCGCCAGCGTGTCCAGCACCACCCGGTCGCCGTACTTGCCGGCCTTCAGCTTCTGCGCCTTGCCGTGGGCGAGGAGGAAGACATGCTCGGCGGCCTTGCCCGCCTCCACGAGGGTGTCCCCCGCCTTGTACTGCTGCTGGGTGAAGCGGCCCGCCAGCGTGCGCAGGAGCAGGTCATCCACGTCCTGGAAGCCCCGCATCAGCGGCAGCTTGAGCAGCTCCTGCGGAATGAGCTCCACCTTGACGCCGATGTTGCTGAAGTTCAGCCGGTCGTCGCCCACCGCGTACGTCAGCCGCCGATTCACGCGGTACGTGCCGCCGGACACCTGCACCCAGGGCAGGATGCTCAGCAGGTAGCGGGGGGAGATGCCCTGCATCACCGGCGGCGTCTTCGTCGTCGTCGCGAGCTGGCGGGCGCCGGCCGTGCTCAGGCTGGTGCCTTCGTGTGCCGTCAGGGCCTGGTCTGGATTCGCCATGAGAGTGCCTTCCGTTTGGTTTCGAAGTCAGGGGGACGGCGCCTACGAGCGGCCCAGCTCCACGCTCTCCAGGATGCCCAGCGCGTCCGGCGTGAGCACCGCCGCGGAGAAGTACGCCGTCACCAGGTAGTTCATGATGGCCTTCTCGTTGATGCCCATGAAGCGCACGTTGAGGCTGGGCTCAATCTCATCCGGGATGCCCGCCTGGTGCAGGCCCACCACGCCCTGGTTCTTCTCCCCCGCGCGCATCAGCAGGATGGACGTGGTGCGCGACTCGGAGACGGGAATCTTGTTGCAGGAGACGATGGGGACGCCGCGCCAGGCGGGCACGTGGTTCCCATTCATCTCCACGCTGGTGGGGTAGATGCCGCGCTTGTTGCACTCCTGCCCGAAAGCGGCGATGGCGCGCGGGTGCGCCAGGAAGAATGACGGCTCCTTCCACACCGTGGCCAGCAGCTCGTCCATGTCGTCCGGCGTCGGCGCGCCGGAGCGGGTGTGGATGCGCTGCTTCAAGTCCGCGTTGTGCAGCAGGCCGAACTCGCGGTTGTTGATGAGCTCGTGCTCCTTGCGCTCCTTCAGCGCCTCCACCGTCAGCCGCAGCTGCTGCTGCGTCTGGTTCATCGGGTCATTGAAGAGGTCCGCGACGCGCGTGTGAATCTGGAGGACGGTCTGCGCGACGGCCAGCTCGTACTCGCGCGGGTGCGTCTCGTAGTCCACGAAGGTGCCGGGCAGCACCGGCTCGCCGTGGTGGCCGGCGGCCAGCTCGATGGCCTTCTGGCCGGCGAGGTCCTGCTTCTTCTTGGAGCGGGCCTTGAAGTTCTCGATGTGCTTCTGCAGCGACGGCACCTGCGCCACCACCGCCTCGAAGGCGGACTGCTGGAGGATGAGCGCGATGACGGGCGTGACGGCCTTGGCCGTGAACTGCCAGGAGTCCTGCGACTCCAGCAGCGCCTGGTAGCTGTAGTGGTCGCCGTCCGCCAGCGTGTCCAGCACCACCGACTCGCCGTACTTGCCGCGGCCCAGGCGGTTCACCTTGCCGTGCGCGATGAGGACGATGGAGTCCGCCTCCTTGCCGGCCTCGGTGATGACCTCCCCGGCCTTGAACTCCTTCTGCTCGAAGCGGTTGGCCAGCGCGGTGAGCGCGTCCACGTCCTCGTAGCCGCGCAGCAGCGGCAGCTCGCCCAGTTCCTGCGGAATCACCTGCACCTTGGCGCCGGTGCTGGTGAAGGTGACGCGGCCGTCACCCACCGCGTAGGTCATGCGGCGGTTGACGCGGTACGTGCCGCCGGACACCTGCACCCACGGCAGCAGCTTGAGCAGCCACCGCGAGGAGATGCCCTGCATCTGCGGCTCGGACTTCGTCGTCGTCGCCAGCTGACGCGCCGCCTGCGTGCCGAGGCTCTGGTTGTTGTCGTCGTACTTCTTCGTGTCGTTGGACATGAGTCACCCTTCTCCAGGTTGAAGATTCAAGAGGCTTCGCAGCACGTCGGGGGCTTCAAGGCTTGGTGGCGCGCAACCGCTCGGCGAGCCGCATCGCGGAGGTGCCCAGGCCGGAGAGGTTGCCGGCCTTGAGCTTCGGCGACGCGTCGTGAAGCAGCTCCGTCTCGGTGTAGCGGGCCACCCCCGCGTGCCACCGGGGGATGCCCGCCATCCACTGCTGGAGCTGCTCCACGTATTGGTGCAACTTCGCCTGCGCCTTCTCATCCAGCTCGAAGGTGCGCAGGACTACCGGCAGCTCCTTGGCCACCAGGTGCTCGAACTGCTTCATGCGCGCCGTCATCAACGCATTCACTACGAGCACGGCCGCGTCCTTGTCCACGTCCAGGAACTTCTGGACCACGAGGACGCAGTTGCTCAGCTCGCCCTCGAATTGAATCTCCTTCTGGTAGGAGTAGAGGTCGTTGACGAAGCAGGCGTAGTCCGCGGCGCAGTTCTCCAGCCCGCGCAGCGTGCGGGTGTGGAAGACGTCCTCGGGCACCGCGTCCCCCTTGGAGAGGCGCGACAGGCTCATGGTGAGGTCCGAGCCGAACGTCTTGCGGCGCATCTCCACGTAGTCCACGGGGTCCGGCACGCGGTTGAGCAGCTGGTTGTTCAGCTCCCACACCCAGCTGTCCGTCATGTCCTGGATGGCCTTGCGGAACAGCATGCGCCCGCGCGGGGAGAGCGGGCCCGCGGTGCGCTTCCACAAGTCCGCCAGGCCCAGCTCCACCGGGTTGGTGGGCACCGCGGCGTTGGCGGCCTCCACGTCTTCCGGCATGAACTGGCCCAGCCGCGCGGTGAAGAGCTTCGCGCCCGCCATGTCCCGCGTGCTCGCGTAGAGAAGGGGGAAGTAGTCGTCCGCGTAGGTGCCCCAGACGAGCCAGCACGCCGTCAGGTCCAGTTGCTCCGGCGTCGCGTCCGGGTGGATGAGCGCGCCGCAGAGGGCCACGTCCGCCGCGTCGAACTTGTGCTCGTCCCAGACATAGAGCCCCAGGGCGGGCACCACCTCCAGCATGCCCACGCTCCGCGCCCACGCCTTGGAATGCTTGCGCGCGCGCTCCAGGTGCGGGCTCTGGTACGTGCTGTACGGCATGTAGGACTTCGGCAACTTCGTGGGCCCCACGTGCTGGCGCGGCACGTGGCTCAGCGAGCGAGCGCGAGGCCCCAGCCCCAGCCCGCCGGGCGTCAGCGGAAGCCGCAGCGCGGAGGTGCCCAGGCCCGAGGGCACCGGAATGGACAGCGCCGGCCGCTCCTCCGAGTGCTGGTTCATGTAGCGGTTGGAGCGCATGTGCCACTCGTGGCCACCGGACTGCCAGTCCTGGAGGCCGCGCAGGTACGTGAGCACCTGCGCCTGCTCCACCGGGTTGAGGGCGTACTCCGCGAAGAGCCACGGCAGCTCCGTGGCGAAGGTGGTCTCGAACTGCTGGAGCCGCGACGTCAGCAAGTCGTTGACCAGCTCCGCCGCGCGCTGGGTGTCGCAGTCGAGGAACTTCTCCACCACCAGCACGCCGTTGGAGAGCTCCCCCTCCTCCAGCTCGCGCTCGTAGGAGAACAAGTCGTTGCGCAGGTGCACCGCGTCCGAGAACGTGTCCTTGAAGACGCGCATCGGCCGGCTCTTCACCACTCGGGCCGGAATCTCCGCGGCGACGGCGTGCTCCACCAGGTCCGACGACCAGGGCGCGCCGCCCACCTTGCGGCGCATCTCGATGTACTCGATGGGGTTGGAGACGCGTGCCTCGCTGATGTTCTCGATTTCCCACATCGACTCATCGAGCAGGTGCTTGGTGTTCTCGAAGAAGCGCTGGCGCCAGTCCATGGACATGGATGGCACCGTGCGCTGCCACAAGTCCCACAGCGCGCGCTCCACCGGGTTGGTGGGCTCCGGCGGTGGGGACATGTCCAGCGGCATGAAGAGCGGCAGCCGGTCCAGGTAGGCCTGCCCGCCCTTCACGTCGCGCGAGTACTTGAAGACCTCCAGGAAGTGGTCATCGAAGTAGAAGACCCAGACGTACCAGTCCGTGATGAGGTCCAGCTCCGGCCCCGGCGCCTCCGGGTGCGTGTACGCACAGAGCAGCGCGTAGTCCATTCCGTCGAAGCGCCGCTCGGACCACACCTCCCGCTCCGTCCCATCTCGCGGCGGCCCCAGGATGCCCATCTGGTATGACCACGCCTTCGTGTGCGCGCGCGCCGACTCCAGGTTCGGGTTCAGCCGCGCCGGCCACGGCACGTAGAACTCCGGCAGCTGGAACGGTTGCTTCTGCCTCCCCTTCGACATGCACACCTCTCGTTGGTCCCGAGGAGTTGCACTGGCGCCTGGCGACCAGCAGCCAACTCCTCGGATGACAGTCTGAGCCGGAGAAATCCATCAATCCTTCAACAGGGATTCGCGGAGCTTGGCGACGGCCCACCCGGCTCAATGGGTGAACAGACGAGTGTTCCGAGCCGCCCGCTTCCGCGGGCATCGCGCGCTCGGCCACACTGATGCATTTGACTCCGCCCTGCTCTTCTTCATCGCGCGAAACGGACGCAGTTGGCGTCAGGGGGTCACTTCATCCCCTTGCCGGCGCGCCAAGCCTCATCCCACCAAAGGGCTCCCGTCGTTCACGGGCGAGAAACCCAGGATCGAAGCAATGACGCACAACTTCGCAACCACCTGTTTCACGAATGACTCCATGATTCATCGAACCTGAGCCAGGCCACTGCAACGACGGTGCCAAGATGCACCAGGCCGAATCAGGAGTGATCCAAGGAGGATGAAACAGCCAGGCTCCGCGTTTGACGCGTCAGCCGCCGTTGCTGACGCGTCAAGTGGCTTCATGACACGCCCGTCCGCGGCGCCACCGCAGCCGGATGCTCCAGGAGGCTGGCCGCGCCCTGATCGGAGGGAAGTCCCGCCGTGGCGCGCCTCGCCACCGCCAGTACCGCGAGGCCCGCCGCGCTGCTGGCCAGGCCCACCGCCAGCGGCAGATCCGCCTCCAGCGACACCTTCACCGGCGGCGCGCCCGTCACTCCCGCGGCCCGGGCGAACACCGCCGTCAGCCGCGCCCGCTGCGAGGGGCTGAGCGTCGAAGGAAGCGCGAGCTGACACGCCATCGAGGGCACGGCACGCGCCGTCACGCTGCGACAACGGACCGGCCAGGACCAGGTGCCTGCAAACGACGCGGTGCTCCCCCAACAGGACGCCCTTGCCAGCGCCCAACGCCGACAAGGCTTCAGACTGAGGAGCCGCGGCGTCAGAGAGTGGTGCCGGTCGCGACCGCGGCATCCTCGGCGGGGAGGCTGGCCAGCAGCTCGCGGGCCTTCTCCACCTTCACGTGGCCCGCCTTCACCAGCAGGTTGGCGATCTTCTCCACCCAGTCGCCCCGCGCCCCCGCCGTCACCGCCACGCAGCGCGCGTGCATCGCCATGTGGCCCTTCTGGATGCCCACGCTGCCCAGCGCCCGGAGCGCCGCGAAGTTCTGCGCCAGGCCCACCGCCGCGAACACCATGGACAGCTCGCGCACCGAGGTGGTCTGCATCAGCTTGAGCGCCGTCTGCACGCCCGGGTGGATCTTGATGGGCCCGCCCACCGTGCCCAGCGCCATGGGCAGCTCGATGCGGCCCACCAGGTGCCCCTCTTCCAGGTACCAGGTGGAGAGCGGCCGGTACCGCCCGCTGCGGCAGGCGAACGCGTGCGCACCCGCCTCGATGGCGCGCCAGTCCTGTCCCGTGGCGATGGCCACCGCGTCGATGCCGTTCATCACGCCCTTGTTGTGCGTGGCCGCGCGATAGGGGTCGGCCTCCGCGAAGCGGCTGGCCTGGGCGATGCCCTCCGCGATCTCCTCACCCGGCATCTCGAAGTCCGCCAGCAGCGGCACGGGGATGCGGCAGATGGCGCGCGCCAGCCGGCGGTCCGCCAGGTTGGAGAGGATGCGCAGGTACACCCTGCCGCCGGTGATTTGCTCGATGAGCGGCGCCACGCCCTCCGCCATCGTGTTGATGAGGTTGGCCCCCATCGCCTCCTGGGCATCGATGATGAGGTGGACGATGAGCAACGGCTCGCCGCACGGGCCCTCGGGGGCCGGCAGCACGCGCACCTCCACGTCCTTGGCCCCGCCGCCCCGCGCCACCATGGCCGGGTGGAAGCTGTTGGCCAGCGCGAGGAGTTGCTCCTTATGCGCCAGGATGTGCTCGGTGGCCACCGTCGGGTCGCCGTAGCGCGACACCTGCACCTGGCCAATCATCAGCGACGGATCCGCCTCGCCGATGAAGCCGCCCGCCTCACGGACGATTTTCGCCGCGAAGGAAACCGCCGCCACCACCGAGGGCTCCTCCACCGCCATGGGCACCAGATAGTCGCGCCCGTTGACCTGGAGGTTGAGGCCCAGGCCCAACGGCAGGCAGAACATCCCCACCGCGTTCTCTATCATCTGGTTCGCCAGGACAGGCTGGAGCGATTCCGAGCCCAGCAGTTGCCGCAGGTCCTCGGGCGGTAGCCGGAACATGCGCGAGAGGTGAGCGAGGCGCTCCTCCATCGACAGCTTGTGGAAACCAGGAAGCCGGGACGTCACGGTGTCAGACATGTTGTTCTTTCCAGCCTTCTGCGCGGCCGCCCGCTACAGCGCCGCCAACGAATCCTTCAACTCTCCGATGAGCCCCCGAGGCCCCTGTCTCAATCAGCGCGGCTTCTACTACCCGTCAGGACCCGTGCCTGCCGCACTGTGGCCAGGGCCGCCGCCGTGGGGATGCCCCATACGCTGAGCTCCGCCCCCAGCCGCGCCTGTGGCCGGACGCGCGAAGCTGCTCCACGCGCACCCAGGACGTCCCGCCCGGGCCGGGCACGTCGATGTTCCGCACGCCCAGTTCCACCAGACGCCGCGCGCTGTTCCCGGTGGGCTCGACGCCACCCCTGGCGCAAAGGTCGGGATGCACATCCTTGCGTCCGGCTGTGAGGTCCTCGCCCATCTCGTTGAAGTCCGGTCTGCCCTGGGTGGAAGGCGCATAAACGCCTGAATGGCCGAGGTTTCCTGAGCAAGCACGGCGGCCAGGGCGCGAGCCCAAGGGCCCGCGAGGTCCGTCACCGCGTGTGATCAGCCAACCGGAGTCGAGCCAATGCAACGACGGCGCCATGATGCGCCAGGCCGCATCACGCGTGATTTGAAGAGGATGAAACAGCCAGGCTCCGCGTTTGACACGTCAGCCACGGTTGCTGACGCGTCAACTGGCCTCATGACACGCCCGCCTGCGACGCCTTGACTCATGGCGGGGTTCGGTTGAGCCGATCCGGCGGGCAGGAGCTGCTCGGGGGCGGACCCGATCGATTTCCGAGGACCTACGTCGACGCATTCTCGAGGTGCGAGTGGAGAGCGACAAGACGTACGAGGCGTTGGCGGAGCAGTCCCGAGCCGGCCGGGCCACGGTGAATCAGGTCCTCCGGCGAGAGCGCGTGGCGGGCCACGCTCCCAGAAACCGAGGCCCGGTTCTCCCCCTGATTGGCGCTCTCAGCCTGGACGAAGTCGATCCACATCCTTGCGTCGAGCTGCGGTGACCTTACGCGACAGGAAGGACCGATAGGCATTGATGGCCTCAGGTCCCTTCCCCATGTCCCGAAGCAAGTCCCCCCGATTCAAGTAGAGCACGTTGCGCTCGTGGCCTGTCGCGGTGAGCAGCGTCAGGCAGTCGTCGAGGACGGCCTGGGCCTGGGACCACTCCTTGTGGGACCACAGCGCGAAGCCGAGGTTGTTGAGGATCTCAGCCCAAAGGTCGATGAGCGCCGCTCGCAGTTGCTCCACCTGTGGCCTCAAGATGTCGCTCACCACGTAGTACTGGTTGCGCAGGTCCAGGGGCATCCCAGCGATGAGTCGGCCTTCAGCGAGCCATGTCCGGTAGATGCGGGTCCACTCGCGAAGCGCCTCCTCTTGCTGCCCCGCGGTCCACTGCGTGAGCGCACCTTCGTTCGCGGCAAGCAACTCCTGGCGGAGACGATGGAGGTCCTCCAACTCCTTCAGGTCGCTGTCCGCGCTACTCCCTCTCGACCATCCGTTCTCTGCCATCTCCTCGATCTGCGAAAGGGAGTATCCGCGTCCCATGGATGTCTCGCACGTGACGTCTGCCTCGCCCTTCTGCGCGAACGTGCACTCTGAAGACCGTTGCCGAAGCGGAGCGCGGCGGAGGCCTTGCTCTCGGGCTCGGGGACGAGCTGCGCCACCTCGCCCATCTTCGGGCAGCCATTGAGCGGCAGGCTCGTTCGCACCAGGGCTGGTGCAACGAGCTGCCCCGTGCGTGCATCCAGCACGAAGAACGCGTCATGGAAGCGGGGTTGCTCCACGCGGTCACGGGTCCATGGGCCAGGGACGACGAAGTAGCCCACGCGAAGTCCGACCTCAGGGAGCTCGACCCATCGCTCCTCGACGAGGAAGCGTCCTCGGCGCCAGTCCTGGAAGGCGGACGTCTTCTTGAGATTCGCCGACGAAACCTCTGGGGAGGGCATGGTCCCTGCGGCGACAAGCAGTGACAAGCGCAGTGGGAGCATGGACGAACAGTGAATCTACTCCGGGCGCGGTCTCGAAGAGAACGCAGGGCCCCCGGCGAGGTGCCCCGTGGGTCTGGGGAGCGCGGTGGCGGTTGGCATCGCGTTCCCATGCTTGCGCTACTTCTCGTCTCTCCCGGAGGACATGCCCCTCGAGCGCCTCGTCACCCTGGCGAAGCTGCGCTGGCGCGTGGAGCGATTACCAGGAGATGAAGGGCGAAGTCGGCCTGGACCACTTCGAGGGGCGCACCTGCCGTTCGAGGCCGAGCTTGCGCGGGTATGGGGGGCGTGACTTCGGCATCGTGGGGCCGTTTTCTCACAACGGGTAGGACGCTACGAAACCGGGGCAACTTCATTTCGCGGCACGGCGCCTGTCAGGCGATGCGGGGGCGCCCCAACCAGCCCCACCCCAGCCCCAGCGCCAGCAGCGTCGGCAGGACGAGCGCGAGCAGGCCGAGCGCGACCTGCGCCACCACGTCGCGCCCGGGCTGCTCCTCGTAGGCGAAGCGCGGCAGCGCGCGGTGCTCCGCGGCGCCCAGGGTGCTGGCGGAGAAGACGCGCGGCAAGAGGGCCTCGCGCCACGCGGAGTGGAAGCGGTCCACCTGCGCCAGGAAGTGCCCGTGCCGGCGGCCGCCGCTGCCCGCCACGTCCTGGAGCGCCTGCTGGAAGGCCAGCGCGGGCGAGGCGAAGCGCAGCACCTCCAGCGTGTCCTGCTGTCGCGCGAGCTGCGCCTGGAAGGCGGCGACGACGGGCGCGGTCGCGCGCGCGGCCTCGTCCTGGACCGCCAGCGCGGTGGGCCAGTAGCCCTCGGTCCGGGCGCCCCGCGGGGCCAGCTCCGGGTGGTCCTGGAGATAGGTGGAGAGCACCTCCCCGCCGCGCTTCTCCGCCTCCAGGGACGCCGTGCGCGTCGCGCCCACCAGCGCCACGCGCGAAGGGACGGGGTACATGCGGCTCACGCCCAGCTGCGCCACCGCCGGCACCAGCACCACCAGCAGCACCCACGCCCCCACCAGCACCAGCGCGTTGGTGGACGAGCCGAACCCGAGCGCGTTGACCGCCAGCGCCAGCGCGAACCAGAAGGCGCCGTACGCCACGACGAGCCCCGCCCACCCCAGCAGCCTGCCCGGGCCCCCGGCCCCACCCGTGAGCGCGTGGCCCGCGAGCCCCGCGAGCACGCACACCCCCAGGAGCACGCCCGCGCGGACCGCCAGCCGGCGCAGCGCCCAGCCTCGCAGGCCCGCCGCCTGCACCAGCACGAGCCGCAGCGTGCCGTCCTCGCGTTCGCGCGACACCAGGTCGAACGACAGCGCGAGCGCGAACAGCGGCAGGAGGTAGAGCAGCACGAAGGTCAGGTCCAGCGGCCCGGTGGCCAGATGCACGGGGTGCTCCAGCGTGTCGCGCGCGAAGTCGGTGACGCTCCCCTGGAGCGAGACCTGATACACCGTGGGCAGCAGGTCCATCTGGCCGACGACGAGGGTGCCCAGCGGGCCGGGCGGCAGGAGCGCCTGGGGCTGGACAAGCCCGTTGCCCACGGGCACCGGCAGCGCCGGGCTCTTCCACGGGGGGACGTCCTTGCCCTCCCCCTGGCGCAGCGCCTCCGCCTCTCGCGCGAGCCGCGCGCGCCGCTCCGTCTCCTGGACGGCGAGGGAGTGCTGGTGGGCCTCGAGCGTGCGCACGAAGCGCCAGCCGTTGAACAGGCCCAGCACGATGAGCAGGAGCAGGAACGGGGTGGTGAGGGCCAGCATCCGGTCCGCGCGGAGCAGGCGCCACTCGTGTCGGAGCAGTGACATGGGCGTTTTCTCTCGTCTCAGACAGCGCTCAGGCGCGCGCCGGCACGCAGCGCGAGCACCGTGGTCCACACCAGCCAGAAGCCAAGCAGGAGCAGGCCGGGAGCCTGCGAGCGCAGCGCCTCTCCCAGCGTGCCCGCCTCCGCCCGGAACTCGGGCACCTCGCGCCAGAGCTCCGCGTCCGCCTTGTAATCCGAGTCCGCGTACCGCGAGCGGAACGCGACCGCGTCGTTCATCTGCTTCACCAGCCCCTGCCGGTACGCCTCCGCCTGCCGCATGAAGCGCAGGTGAGCCTCCAGGTCGGTGCGGGCCATGGACGCGGACAACGGGCGCAGGGCCAGCACGGGGGCCAGCGGCGAGAACGCGAGGTGCAGGCGCTCCTGGGCGCGGTAGCGCGCCTCCAGCTCTCCGAAGCGCACCGCGTTCACCTTGTTGCCGTACTCCTCTCCCGCCTGCAGGGCGATCCCCCGGAAGTTGACGGGAAGCTGCTCCAGCGAGCTGGCCCCGTAGCGCGCCAGCGTCTCCTTCTCCAGCGCCGCCAGCCGCTGGTCCGCCGGGTCATGGCCGCTCATCCCCCGTTCGTAGTCCTCGGCGAGCCGCCGGGCGAAGTCCTGCGCCTCGGGCACCGGGGCCCAGGCGCGGGCCGCGTCCGCTGCGAGCCGGGGCACCAGCAGCCCGTTGAGCGTCCACAGGCCCAGGAGCACCACCAGCGCCACGCGCGAGGAGCGGACCCGCGCGCTCACCGCCAGCCACAGGAAGACGAAGCCAGCCAGGTAGAGGCCGTGGCCCAGCACCATCACCGCCGCGCGCCCGAGCACGTCCGCGTCCCAGGCGCCCGCCAGCAGCAGCAGCCCCGCGCAGACGGCGAGCAGCGGCACCAGGAGCACCGCGAGCGCCAGTCCCACCCCCAGCGCCTTGCCCAGCACGAGCTGGTGGCGGCGCACGCCGGTGGCGAGCAGGAGCTTCAGCGTGCCGTTCTCCCGCTCGGTGGTGAACGCGGAGAAGGTGAGCAGCACGATGAGCAGCGGCAGGAGGAGCTGGAGCACTCCCGCGCCGGTGAGCTCTCCGAAGCGCGCCGCCGCGGTGGCGTCCGCCGCCGGGCGGTGCCGCGTCAGGTTCTGCTTGTGGGCCTCCAGGTAGACCGCGACGCCCAGGTAGGGCTCCACGCCGCGGTCGAACGCGGCCAGGGAGGACTCGGGCTTGAAAGCCCAGACACCGTAGTGCGCGGCCGAATGCGGGTTCTTCGCTCCCTGCTCCAGCCAGTGCTGGCGGGTCAGCCGCGCGCCCTCCGCGCGCTCGGCGCGAGCGCTCCGCACGTGCTGCGTGCCGACGGCGACCCCGACGGTGGCCAGCAGGAACACCAGCACGGCCGCGCCCCGGAAGCGCCCGTCGCGCAGCAGCTCCGTCCACTCCTTGCGTGCGATGGCGAGAATCATGGGTTCGTCCTCAGCCCCGCATGTGCGTCAGGTAGAGCTGCTCGAGCTCCGCGTGGCCCAGCTCCTGGGTGGAGCGCGTCTCCACCAGGTGGCCCGCCTTCATGATGCCCACCCGCGTGCCGGACTCCTTGGCCCGGAACAGGTCATGCGTCGCCATGAGCACCGCCATGCCCTCGCCGCTCAGCCGCCGCAGCGTCTCGGACAGCTCGTTGGAGGCAAGCGGATCCAACCCGGACGTGGGCTCGTCGAGCAGCAGGGCCCGCGCGCCCCTGGCCAGCGCGATGGCGATGCCCACCTTCTGGCGCATCCCCTTCGAATAGCCACCGACGGGGCGGTCCATCGCGCCAGGGGCAAGGCCCGCCTGGGTGAGCCACGCCGTGGACTCCTGGCGGGACAGCGCGGGCCGGCCCGCCAGGGTGTTGAAGTAGTCCAGGTTCTCCCGCCCGGACAGGCGCGGGTAGAGCATCACCAGCTCCGGCACATAGGCGATGAGCCCGCGAGCCCGCGCCACGTCCTGGCGCACGTCCTGGCCCGCGACCCGCGCCTCGCCAGCGGTGGGCTCGATGAAGCCGAGGAAGAGGTTCAGGGTCGTCGTCTTCCCCGCTCCGTTGGCCCCCAGCAGGCAGAACACCTCCCCCGCCCCAACGGTGAGGTCGAGCCCCTCCAGCGCGAGGTGTTCTCCGTAGCGTTTGGTCAACCTTCTGGCTTCGAGCATGGTGCGACACCCTTACCGGGCACCGCCCATTATTGCAACTTGATTACAACAGACACAGCCCGACTGGCCCGGAAGGACTCACGGTGCCTGCTGGCGGGCGAGCTTGTACGCGGTCGTCACGCCCTGTCTGTGTGGTGCCGTCCTCGCCCCCCGCCGGCCCGCTGAAGCGCGCCGCCGTGCCCACGCCGTCCACGAAGTCCGTGGCCGTGCCGCACCGCGACCACGTGACCACCTGGCCCCAGGTCACCTGCACCAGCTCCACGGGCCGCAGCGCGATGACCATGGCGCCCTGCGCATGAGGGGCTGCCCTCCGGACCAGCCCAGGCCTGGAGCGGCGCTCCGGACCCGGCGACGGCGCGACCATTGAAACGCAACTTAGTTGCACTATCCTGGAGCTATCCGGCTCAGGAGCGAGGTCATGGCTGAATCCAGGTTGCACCCTCACGACGACCTGGCGCCGGTGGGCGGCAGCGAGCGCATCGAGCTGCTGGACATGGTGCGCGGCTTCGCGCTGGCCGGCATCCTCCTCGCCAACCTGGTGAGCTTCGCCGGTTATTACGTGACGAGCCCGGCGCGGCTCGCGGCGTCACCCACGGCCCGGCTCGACGCGCTGACGGTCGCGTGGATGAACCTGGCGGTGGAGGGGAAGTTCTACTCTCTCTTCTCGCTGCTGTTCGGCGTGGGGTTCGCCCTCCAGATGCGGCGCACGGAGCAGCGAGGCGCGGACTTCCGGCGCCTGTTCCTCCGGAGGATGGGAGCGCTGCTGGGCCTGGGCCTCTTCCATCTCCTCCTCCTGTGGCACGGGGACATCCTCACGCTCTATGCCCTGATGGGAATGGTCCTCCTGCTGTTCCGCCGGGTGTCCGACCGCGCACTGGCGGGCTGGACGGTGGGGCTGCTCTTCATTCCGCTGCTCCTCCAACTCGCGATGATGAGCACGGGGAGCGCGCTGGACCCGACGCCCCCGTTCCAGGCGCTGTCCCGGGCGATCCAGGACGTCGCTGGCGGGCCCGGGGCGACGCTCTTCAGCCTGCGCTCGTCGGACGACGCCGGGCAGGTCTTCCTGGGCAACCTCGCGAACGCCGTCCAGCGCCCGGGCAGCTACCTGCGGACGGGACGGCCGGCGCAGGTCCTCTCGATGTTCGTGCTCGGCGTCTGGGTGGCGCGGCAGCTGCTGCCGGACCCGCTGCGCCACCGGCGGCTGCTCGTCCGGGTCCTCGCGGGAGGACTGCTGCTCGGGGTGCCGGCCAACGCCGTCTACGCGTGGAGCTCGGCGAGGACGGGGGCGTCCTTCGCGCTCACGCCAGCGGGGCTGGCGCAGACGGCCGCCTACGCGGTGGGCGTGGTCCCCCTGGCGCTGGCGTACGCCTCCGGGCTGGCGCTGCTCTGGGGCACGATGCCGGGGCGCCGGGTGCTGTCCTGCTTCGTCCCGCTCGGGCGGATGGCGTTGACGAACTACCTGGGACAGACCCTGCTGGGGCTCCTGCTCTTCTACGGGTATGGGCTGAACCTCATGGGGAAGGTGGGGATGGTGTGGGTGCTCCCCCTCACCGCCCTCGTGCTGCTGGCGCAGTGGGGCGTCAGCGTCCTCTGGCTGCGCCATCACGCACATGGGCCAGTGGAGGCGCTGTGGCGGCGACTCACGTATGGGCGCGCGGCGCCGCGTCCGCGGGTCTCCACCACGTGACGTCATCCGCTTCGAAGGCGAGGTCCCGCAGGAAGCTCTGGGTCAGCTGGTCCACCGAGGCGCCGGCGTTGCGCTCCAGCGACTGACCGGACCGCACGCGGGACGAATCCAGCGCGGAGGTCACCATGCGAATCGCACGCGGCCCGCGCGGGTGTCACCATGCAGGCCTGCTGCGGTGTCAGGGGCCCTGTCCTGCCATCGCTGTGGTGAAGCGAGTTCTCAGTCTCCATTTCTCCGCTGCTGGCGTTCAAGACGCTGCACGTTCCAGTACTCCAGCCCTGTCACGACAGCAAAGAACACAACCAAGGCAAGACTTCCCCGCCTCAGCCAGGCAACATCCAGAACCAACGAAAGCAAGAGAATGGCAACAAGACACAGGACCAACCTAACTCCGCTGCGGACGCGAACGGCTGACTGCTGAATCCGG
This sequence comes from Pseudomonadota bacterium, assembly GCA_023424585.1. GTDB lineage: Bacteria > Myxococcota > Myxococcia > Myxococcales > Myxococcaceae > Corallococcus. The sequence continues at coordinate 8,773 of JAFADT010000803.1, read as the reverse complement.
GTATGGGTCCTCACGCTCTCGCCACTCCTGTTCCCGCTCCGCCGGTATAGAGTGACCCACTCCGGTGCACGCACCTTCTTTCGAGCATCCATTCCCTTCCAATATGCCTTCATGTTCCTGGCACCGTGCCATCGGCCTCACCGCGACCCTGGGCCTTTGCGCTTGCGGTGGACCTGACAATACCTACCTGCTCGACTTCGGTTACAGCTCGGACACCATCCTGGTGGCACCGGACGACAGCATCAAGCTGGCCCCGGACACCTTCGCCTCGTCCGACGGTCTCTTCTTCACGGTGGAGACCGTGACCTTCAGGCTGGCAGACCTGCGGCTGGACCTGCCGCCCGAGGTGCGCTGCGAGGACTATGACGAGGTGCTCTCCCCTGAGATGTCCTGTGAGGACTCCGTGGTCCTGCCTGGCGTGCTTCACCTCCCGGGCCCCGTGGAGGTGGGCACCGACAAGCGACTGTCCGTAGGGGGCGAGCAGGTGTTCATCCCCCGCGTCTACTATCCCGCCATCGACACGCGGTGGGTCCCGGGGACACCGGAGCACCCCAGCTTCCAGCTTCGTGCGCGCTTCACCTATCAGGGGAACCCCCACGTGCTGGAGTTCGCCTTCCAGTCGGACGAGCCCATGCGCTTCGAACACCGGGGCGTGTCGACGGGACTGCCCAAGGAGTTCTCGGATCATCCCGCCGCTTTCGGCGGAAGCCTGGACATGGACGGCTGGCTGAAGAGCACCGACATCTCGGGCTGTCTGGCGGCTGGGGACCTGACCCTGGACGGGAACGTGCTACGGCTGGAGACCGGACGGAACACCTGCGCGGATGCCGCCACGAACATGCGGCTCAACATCCAGCAGAGTGGCGACCTGTTCACCGGGCTGCGCCTGTAGACACGCTCCCCTCCGCACGGTGAGCCAGAGCTGGTCAGGCGTTGACGACGCCAGCACGCTCACGTCGCCACGGGCCCCCCCTGGCTCAACGGCGCCAAGCCCTACCCGCTTGAAGGGCTTGCCCAGCCCCCGTCTCGACTCCCGGCCCTCAGAGCGTATGAGTCCTCTCAGCGGGCGGCGGGGACAACCTGCCCACGGGAGCGGGTGACGCTCGGTGTCCCCTTCCCCGGTCAGTCGGCGCCTGGAAGCAGGGAGGGGGCGGAGAAGAAGAGCAGCCCACGGTTCAACATAGGGAGCCATGCGCTGTAGTGGTCGTCTCCCACGAGCTCCATGTACCGGACCTCGAACCCGCCGCCCATCTCCGCGAGCTCCCTGGCGAGCTCGCGGGTGTTGTCGACCATCCGTCGCTCGGCGGCCAACATGCCCCGCGCCCCCGCGCTCTTGCGCGGCTTCTGCTCAAGCCCGCCCACCGTGAGCAGCACGCGCGCCTTCACCGGTGCCCGTGCGGACCGGGCGAGGAAGGCCTTCTCTTCCGTGAGCACGTAGCGGTCGTTCCACCAGATGGACGGGCTCCCCGCGATGAAGGTGTCGAAGGCCGTCGGCCTCGTGAAGAGCGCATGCAGCACCAGGAGCCCTCCATACGAGTGGCCCATCAGCGCGGTGCGCGAGGTGTCGAGCGGCAGTCGCGACGCGAGCGCGGGCTCGAGCTCCTGCTTCAGGAAGTCCAGGAAGCGGTCCGCGCCCCCCTGCTTCCTGGAGAACCGATCCCCCGTGTTCGAGAGGTCCGGAGCTGGCGGCGTGTAGTCCTCACCGCGTGCCTGCTCGTTGTGGGCCGGGTCTCCCGGATAGGTCAGCCCGACGATGACGGGCGTCGCCGCCGCGACGCCAAAGCCTCGCGCGAGCTTGGGGAGGGCGCGCGTGAGACGGTCCAGGGTGGGAAAGTGCTCGCCGCCATCCAGGAGGTAGATGACCGGATGGCCGGCGGCGGGCGCTGGCCCCTCGGGGACGGCCACGTACACCCTGTGGGTGCGGCCCGTGGAGGCCGAGTCGAAGTCGAACTGGAAGGCGCCCGGGAGCGTCAGCGGAGCCCAGTCCGTCCGCGCTACCGGCGCTGCCGGCGCGCCCCGTGGCGCCGGGCCCGTGGCACAGCTCGCGGTCAGCAGGCCCACCGCGAGAAACAGGTGGATACGCATCAGGCAACCTCCCCTTCGGGTATGTCCGTTTCCAGGCCCGTGCTCGCGGGAGATGCGCCAAGAGACCAGACGCTGTCCTCCGGCCCCGCATGCGCGCGTCGGGCCGTCGCCCGCGCCATCCACGCGAAGCAGAAGGCGCCTGCCAGCGCCGTGAGGTCGACGCCCAGCGCGTCCCACGTCGCCCAGGGTCCCAGGACCGGGGCGAGCCAGCCCACCAGGGTGGTGAGCGGGATGGCCAGGGTGAAGAGCGCCGCGCCCCACAACAGCTCGATGGCCGCGCGGGCCGGACCGCGCACCCACGCATAGACGATGGAGGCGAAGAAGACCGCGTAGTAGCCGCACTGGTGGAAGACGCGCAGGTCCGAGACGTGCCCCTGGAGCCACTTGGCCAGCACCAGGGTGAAGGAGATCCCGCTCACGCATCCCAGGCAGACGCCCACCGTGGTGGCCGCCATCCAGCGGACGTCCCGCCGCTGGAGGGGCGCTTGACCTGGCACCCTCGCCTTCTTGCGGCGCGTCTCCACCCAGAGCACGTTCCCGCTATAGAACAGCCACGCTCCACTGAGCGCGAGGAGGAAGTAGATCCACTTCACCGGCAGGCCTCCGAAGGAACCGAAGTGCAGGGCGAAGAAGCTGGCGATGAGCGTGGAGGGGCCGGTCAGCCTCCCCGGAAGGAAGTCGGTGGACAGCACCTTTCCGCTGTACGGGTCGAGCGCCAGGAAGCCCCCGAGGGAGCGCGGGGAGAGGGCCGCGGGGTCATGCCCCCAGACGCGCACCAGGGCGCGAGGTGACGCGACCCGGACGTACTGGAGCGCATGGGGCTCGAAGGAGGGAGCGACGGTCCTCGCCAGGGAGAGGAGCTCGGCGGGAGGGAGCATCGTCGCGGGCGCTGGGGCCGGAGCGGTCCTGGCGCCCCCTGTCGGCGGCCCCAGGGCGGCGCGCAGGGTGCCGCCGTGGATGAGCTTGTCCTGCACGAAGTAGATGCCGTCGTGCAGGCCAAAGACGCACGCGGTGATCGCGATCAGCAGGTGAAAGGGAAGGCTCGCGATTCCCACCACGTTGTGGACGTCCATCCACAGCCGCTTGAGGCCCTTGCCCAGCCGCAGCGCGAAGAAGTCCCTCACCAGGGACGGCAGGACGATGACCAGCCCCGACACGAGCGCGAGCGCGTAGAGCAGGGACAGGATGCCGGTCACGAGCCGCCCCAGCTCCGTGTCGAACGGCAGGCCCACGACCCTGTGCAGGACGTCGATGAACTCGCCCACCTTGGTGGGGTGCCCTTCAGCGATGACGGACGAACCATCCGCCCGGAGCGTGGCGTAGAACCGGCGCTCTTCGAGCACGTCGTGGCCCTCTCCCCCTTCGTTCCGGCGCCAGCTCATCGGCGAGGGGCCCCGCTCGGGCGCGTCCGCGAGGACGAGCGTGAAGTCCTCCGCCGCCTTGGGGTGCTCGGCGAGGGTGGTCTTCACCAGCGCGTGCAGCTCGGCGGACGACAGGGGTGCCGGGGCGCGCTCGCCGGGCGGGGTCGCCCAGCGCGCCAGCGCCTCCTTGAAGACCGTGAAGCCCCCTGCGTAGAAGCAGATGAAGAGCCCCAGCCCGGCGACGATGCCAGTCCACGTGTGGACGACCTTGTAGAGACGGATGATGGCGGAGCGCATGTTGGGGAATCCGGTGACGACGCGGGCTGAGGTCAGCGCTGGCGCAAGAACAGGAAGACACCCCAGAAGAGCGCCGCCGTGCCGCCCAGCCACAGCCATGCGCGCAGTCCGGTCCGAAAGAGGAAGCAGCCCCCGAGTACGCCCATCCACACGGGCACCACGCTCCACATGACGAGCTGGTTTCGGGAGCTCGGGGCCAGGGGAGCCAGCGCGAGCGACAGGAGCGCGCTCACCCCGAAGGCGAGCGCGAGCCCGAGGAGCGCCCCGGCGAGCGACTTGGAGAGCCAGTCCGACCGGAGGGGTTCACCGTTTCCGCTGGCCATCACCGCGCCTCCTTCCGCCCGACGAGCAGCGCGAGATACGGGAGCAGCATGAGGAGCAGCGTCGTCCAGGCGAAGAGCACGTAGACCGCCACCAGCGGCTGGAGCGAACCGCACAGGAGCGGATACGCCGACAGCAGGAGGAGCGTCCCCAGCCAGCGCGAGGGGCGCGCGGCGAGGGGCCGGTCCAGCAGGAGCTGATGGCGCGAGGACAGGTACAGGCCGAGACATCCTCCGAGGGAGAGCACCAGCGCGAGGGGAAGGAAGAAGCTCATGGCGGGAGACCGGGTGACGGCGCAGGGGGCGGAGCCCCCGCCCACTCGCGGCGGGGGCTCCAACGGCGGACGGAGGGCTAGCGGATCCGGAGGAGGCCGCGCACCTGGCCCTCGACGACCGTCTTCGCGTCCCCGAGGCCGGTCTCGGGGCTCATGATGCGGAAGCGCGTCTGGGCGTTGTCATTGATGAACTCCGGCAGCACCAGGAACTCACCGGGGTTCTGCGGGATGGTGCGGCCGTTGGTGGGCACGAGATCGTCCCGGACGACGGGCGTCGCGGTCGGCGTCTCGCCGAGGGTGACCTCCCACAGGTCCCACCAGGCGCCCACGGCGGCGCTCTGCCCGTTGAACGGCCGCTGTGCGGCCACCGCGGAGTCCCACGCGGCCTGCGCGGCGGCCTTGTTCATCACCCGCAGGTAGCCCTTGCCGGGCGCGCCAGGCAGGAGCATGCCGGCGATGTCCCCCTCCGTCCCGGGGTCGACGAAGGCATCGAGCGTGGTGAACCAGCCATCGAACTCGCCGGCCGCGGGGTCGAAGCGGATCATGCAGGGCGCGCCGGTCGTCCCGGGCGACACGAAGTGCGCGCCGCTGCCCAGGGACTCGGTGGCGTAGTAGATCTTCCCATCCGTGTGCATGACGCCGTCGCGCGCCCACCCGCAGCGCGTGTCGACCTTGACGGTCACCTCGTCGGTCTTCGTGTTCACGATGACCAGCGCCGTCTTCGCCGGAACCGTCTTCACGTCCGCGGCGTGCCAGCCACCCGCGAGGATGACGTCGTCGCCCGCGGTGACGGCCAGGCTCTGCGAGTAGCGGAAGGTGAGGTCGCCGTCCTTGAGCTGGGATGTCAGATCCTTGGACGTGATGATGGACAGGTCCCGGGGATTCCAGATGACCACCTTGTAGTTCACGTGGTCGAAGTAATAGGCCTTCGTCTCGCTGACGAAGTAGTGCTGGGACTGGTAGCCGTTGGTCGAGGCGACGCCCTGGCTGGTGAACGAGAGCGGATCCCCGGCCACGAGCGAGCCGGCGGCGTTGAGGGTGTAGGGCGTCACCGTCGGCACCTTGGAGCTGCTGACGAAGAGCTTGCCGGTGCCCGGGAAGCCTGCGGCGATGTACGCGTCCGAGGAGAGCTCGATCGCGTCTCCGACCCCGACGGACTGCGCCTTCTCGATGTCGTCCACCGTCACCAGATAGCTCTGGGTGTCTCCGCCGGCGATGGCGACCTGGGTGATGACGGCGTAGAGGGGCGCGGTGGTCCCCGCGTCGGGTTCCGGCGTGATGCCGCCGTCCGAAGGCGGGTCGTCCGACCCCGAGCAGGCGGTGGCGAGCAAGGCAAGGGCGAGGAGTGAGAGTTTCAGCTTCATCAGGCTTCCTTTGGCGGTTGGCTCCTGCGAGGAGACTCAGGGCGCCTCATCGGGCGCTCAAAGATCGACCGTGACGCGCGCGGAGAGCGCGCGGCCCGGCTTCTGGACACCGACGATGTCGAAGGCGGGAGCGTCGGTGAGGTTGTGGAGGTTGAAGGAGAAGGAGAAGGCGCGCCGCTCGAGCCGGGTGCGGTAGGTGAGCGCGGCGAAGTGCAGCACCTGGGTGGGCACCCGCGCCTTGTCCCCTCCCCGGCCAGCGCTCTCCCAGGAGCGGAAGAACGACTCGACGTAGCGGGTCGTCCACTCCAGGCCGAGGGCGTCCACGGAGCTCAAGAGCCGGCTCACCTGGAACCGCGCGGTCGCGGTGGCCTGGAGCCAGGGCATGTTGGGCATGCGGTCCCCATGGAAGCGGGCGAACTGGCCCTGCTCCGCGAGGTTGCGGAAGTCGAGCCAGGTGACGGTGCCGGTGAACCCCACCCAATCGCCGGGGGAGTCCCAGTCCAGCCCCGCGTGCGCCGTGAAGGAGCGGGCGTGATCCACGTTCTCGTAGGACTGCGTGGCGTCGCCGGGAAAGAGCTGGATGAGGTTCTCGATGTCCCGGATGCCCACGACCGCGCTGGCACCGAAGCGGCCGACGGACGTGACCAGGGGGAGCAGCTCCACGCCCAGGTTGGCGTTGTGGCTCGACTCCGGGACGAGCTCCGCGTTCTCCAGGAGCAGCCCTCCGTCGCCGAAGAGCTCGTCCACCCGCGGCATCCGCGTCGTCCGCTCATAGGAGGCCTTGAGGAGCAGCCCGCGCGTCAGGCTGAAGCGCAAGGTGTCACCGACGCCGCCGGCCCACCGGGTCTCCGCGGCCTCCGGCTTCGTCCCCGAGGCGAAGCGCTGCAGGTAGCCCTTCACGAACGCGGTGTTCTCCAGCCGGCCTCCCCAGAGACGCTGCCGGTGGGAGATGCCTCCGAAGGAGGACGTGAGCGCGAGCGGCACCCGCAGGGGATCCTCCTGCTCCAGGCGGGTGAGGTAGGCGTTCTCGCCGCGCCGGTCGCTGTCATCGACGCCGAGCGAGACCTCCAGGTCCTCCGCGTCGAGCAGCGTCCCGAGGAGCCGCGCGCGCCCGAACCACGTCCGGCGCTGCTGGGTGTTCTCGAGGGGTGTCGAGCCGATCTCCCCGCCCCTCGCCTGCCTCGAGCGGCACGTCCCATACCAGTCGTAAAGACAGTCGGAGACGTCGAGGAGCTCCCCCACCCGCCGGTTGTACCCGGCGATGGCGAGCACCTTGAGCCGCTCATGGGGCGACACCTCGTAGCGAAGCCCGAGCCCCACGCTCTCCTGCGCGGAGGTGACCGCGCCATAGGGCTGGATCATGAACTGGTCGTGCGGAACCTCCTTGTCGTACTGACCGAGGTAGCCGTTGAGGACGAGCCGATCGATCCCCGGCAACGCCTCGAGCCCGACCTCGACGTTGCCCCCCGTGGCCCGGTAGGCGTCGTGGTTGAGGCGCAGCGCGCGCGGCGACACGCGGCCCGTCACCGGATCATCGACGGGGACGGTGACGACGTAGTCGTTCCGCGAGCGATCGTGGAACCCCGTGGCGCGAACGAAGACGTGCTCATGGGCCCGCCATGTCAGCTTGCCGGTGCCGCGGTAGCTGCCGAAGGACCCGGCCTGGAGCGACAGGGAGGCGCCGGTTTCAGGCGACGCGAGCTCGGAGCGCAGGTGGATGGCACCGCCAAGCGCGTCCGTCGCGAGGCGCACCGGGACGACGCCGTTGAAGACCTCCAACTGCTGGATGAGCGAGACCGGAACGCTCCCGAGCCCATAGACATAGGGCGAGTACTCGATGGGGACCCCGTCGAGGAGGACTCGCACCTGATCTCCCGAGAGGCCCCCGAGCGAGAGCTGGGTCCGGCTCCCCATTCCCCCCGTCCGCTGGACCTGCACGGCGGAGGCGCGCGTCAGCACCTCCGCGAGATCCTCGGAGCGCTCGTGGGCCTTCTCCAGTTCGACGACGTCCACCGCCTCCGAGCCGCGCACCAGGGCGCGGGCCTCGGTCGACCTGGCGCGAACGACAGACGTGAAGGCGGGAGCGGTGGACGGCGTTGGCTCCTCGGCGGGCGGCGCGGAGGGCTCCGCCGCGGGCGCGTCGGCGGTGCCCTGGGCGACCTCCTCGGCGGCAGGGGGCGCGGCTTCGGGAGGACGGGCGAGGACGAAGTAGTGGATGAACTCGAACTGGCAGGGAACGGGCCGGCCGCCCTGCATCGCCGGGGCAAAGCGTGCGCGCTGGAGCGCGCTCACGGCAGCCTCGTCGAGCCCGTGGCCGAGCCCCTCGACCACCTCCGCGCGCGTAACCCGTCCCTCCTCGTCGAGCGTCAGGAGGAGCTTCACCGCGCCCTCGACCCCTGACGCGAAGGCGTCGGGGGGATAGGCCGCCTCCGGCTGTGACAGCAGCACTGGCGGGGTGACCCCACCGGAGGGCGCGGCTCCGCCGTCAGCGGCCGGCACCTGCGGGTCCGGCGTCCCGGTGGCCGAGGAAGCACCGGTCACCGGCGCCGGGGTCTCGCGCTCGTCCTGCGCTCGCGCGACTCCCGCCATCAGCAGGGCCAGGGTCACGAGCGTGGGGAGCGGAGCGGCCAGCGAGAGGGAGCCCCACGGGCCACGGGGTGTTGGAGTGTTCACGATGCGCGGTCAGGGTTCGCAGGCCGGGAAATTCCGATATTGATTTTCATACTCAATTTCAACTTCAACCACCCTCTATCAACAGTGGAAGTAGGGGTCAATTCGAGGGTGGCCCCAGGGTGCGGCGCCCAAGCCCTCGGAGTGGCCGCGCGCATGGGCCCCACCTACGGAGCGCGCCCCCGCGCACCGGGCCTCGCTGCCGCTCACCGAGCGCGGGCACCTGTCTCCCACTGGAAGAGATCGTCCAAGACCGCGTGCGTCCGGGTGGCGCGCTTGAGACCACGGCCGGGGGCGCTGGCCCCAGTTGCGATGGGAGGCGGGGCGTCTTGCCCGGTGCCCCACCGAGGCTTCCGTCCCTCCAGATCTACAGCTCGGTCCGCCGCCCCTCACCCGGCTCC
>JAFADT010000745.1 GCA_023424585.1 Pseudomonadota bacterium | reverse complement strand
GGCTTCGGCCACCGCCTCTACCGCCAGGGCGACCCGCGGGTGCCGCCGCTCGTCGCCGCCGCGTCGAGCGTGAAGCCCGAGTCCCTCAAGGTCCGCGTGGCCCGCGCCGTCATGGACACCATGCGGGACGCCGGCCACCCGCCCCCGTCACTGGACTGGGGCCTGGTGATGCTCGCGGACGCGCTGGGCCTGCCCTCCGGCGCCGCCACCGTGCTGTTCAGCCTGGGCCGCACCGCGGGCTGGGTCGCCCATGTCCTGGAGCAGCGCGAGCAGGGCCACCTGCTCCGCCCCCGCGCCCGCTACGTGGCGCCCCCGCCCCGGTAGTACCTTGAAGTCCCCCGCGCGGCTGTTGCCTGGCGTGCACGCCGCGCGGCTTTCCCTTGGGCGCGCTGTCCCCCCGAGCACAGACTGCCTGCCCCGTGAGCACCTCCCGTCCGTCCCTGCCCTATCCCGCCCTGATGTTGCTCGGCAACGTGGCGTTCATCGCCTCGTGGATCGTCATCCTCAAGCGCCCCGAGGGCTGGCAGGTCGTGGGCCCCGTCCTCCTGGTCCTCTTCCTCGCCCTGCGCGTGGGCGGCGTGTGGAGGTACGCGCTGGGCACCATGGACCCCACCGGCCGCGTGAAGCGCTCCGCCGTCCTCTCCACCGTGCTGGCCGTGCTCGCCGTGGGCCTGTGGGGCTACACGTGGCTGAGCGGCCCCCACTAGAAGCGAAACGGGCGCCCCTCCCGAAGTGGAAGGCAGCGCCCGTCGTCACGTCCCGCCCCGGGGAGGCCCCGCGTCAGACGTTGAAGCGGAAGTGCATGCAGTCGCCGTCCTGCACGACGTACTCCTTGCCCTCCACGCGCAGCAGGCCCTTCTCCTTCACCGCCGCCTCGCTGCCCAGCTTCACCAGGTCCTCCCACCGGAGGACCTCCGCCTTGATGAAGCCGCGCTCGAAGTCCGAGTGGATGACGCCCGCCGCCTGCGGCGCCTTGAAGCCCTTGTGGATGGTCCACGCGCGGCACTCCTGCTCGCCCACCGTGAAGTACGTCCACAGGCCCAGCAGCTTGTAGCCCTCGCGCACCACCTTGTGCAGGCCCGGCTCCGTCAGGCCGGAGTCCGCCAGGAAGCTGGGGCGCTCCTCCTCGGGGAGTTGCTGGATTTCAGACTCCAGCGCCGCCGCCAGCACCACCACGCCCGCGCCCTCCTTGGCGGCCATCTCGCGCACCGCCTGCACGCGCGGGTCGCTGTCCTCCTTGCCAATCTGCTTCTCGCTGATGTTCGCCACGTACAGCACGGGCTTGTCCGTCAGCAGGAACAGGTCCTGGATGGCGGCGTGCTCTTCCTCGGTGAGCCTCTGCGCGCGCACCGTGACGCCTTCATCCAGCTTCGCCTTGATGCGCTCCAGCAGCGCGACCTCGGCCTTGGCCTCTTCACCGGCCTTGCCGCCCACCTTGGTGTTCTTCAGCGAGCGCTCGCGGCGCTTCTCCACCGTCTCCAGGTCCTTGAGGCACAGCTCCGTGTCGACCACGTCCCGGTCCCGCACCGGGTTCACGCCTCCCTCGACGTGGGTGACGTTGTCGTCCTCGAAGCAGCGCAGCACGTGGAGCACCGCGTTCACCTGCCGGATGTTCCCCAGGAACTGGTTGCCCAGGCCCTCGCCCTTGGACGCGCCGCGCACCAGGCCCGTGATGTCCACGAACTCCAGCGACGTGGGGATCTTCTTCAGCGGCTTGATGAGCGCGGACAGCTTGTCCAGGCGCTCGTCCGGCACCGGCACCACGCCCACGTTCGGCTCGATGGTGCAGAACGGATAGTTCGCCGCCTGCGCGCCCGCGGCGGACAGGGCGTTGAACAGGGTGGACTTGCCCACGTTGGGCAGACCGACGATGCCGATGGAGAGAGCCATGATGGAATCCTGGAACAGGCGGGCGCGGCGGGAGACTCCCGGCCTGGGTTAGGCCGAGCGGCGGGTCGCCGTGGCGCTCGTCGCGCCGGGCAGGCCCTGCACGAACTGCTCGGCCAGCGCGCGGTGCTTGGCGTCATCCAGCCGCTCGTTGAGCAGCTTGGCGGCCACGTCCATGGCCAGGTCCACGGCCATGGCGCGGACCTCGGTGATGGCCTTGGCCTTCTGGTCTTCAATCTCGCGGCGGGCGGACACCTTCAGCTCCTCCGCCTCCTTGCGGCTCTTGGCCATCAGCTCCTCGCGGAACTTGTCCATGTCCGCCTTCATGCGGCTGGTGTCCTCGGCGGCCTGGCGGCGGGCCTCGGCGATGGCCGTCTTCTGGTCGGCGAGCAGCTTCTCCGCCTCGGCGCGCTCACGCTTGGCGCTCTCGATGGCGTTGGTGATCTGCTTCTCGCGCTCCTCGACGAGCGAAAGGATGGGGCCCCACGCCTTCGCCCGCAGCACCAGCAGGACGATGACGAAGGTGACGATGGTCCAGAAGATGAGGCCCGGACGGACCTCCACGAAGCTGCTGGCGGCGAGGACAGAGGGCAGGAACATGGCGGGGTCCCGGTGAAGCGGAAAGACAGAGGGAGGATGCGGGAGACTTCGGGTGAGGCGGGTGCTGCGAGCCGGAGCGCCGGCGCCCCTTCTTCCCGAAGAGGACACCGGCTCCCGGTGACACCGACGCCCTGACTCAGACCTTGATGGCGAGCAGGATGCAGACGACCAGCGCGAACAGCGTGGCGCCTTCGATGAGCGCCGCGGCGATGATCATCGTGGTGCGGATGTCGCCGCCGGCGGCCGGCTGACGGCCCGTGGCGTCCATGGCGGCGGCGGCCAGCTTGCCGATGCCGAGGGCGGCGCCGATGATGGAGAGACCCGCGCCGATACCGGCGGCGAGGAACGCGAGAGCGATGTTGGTCATGGGAGCACGTCTTCTTTCGTGAGGCGGGACCCGCTTGTGGGGGGGTCGTGAATTCCCTTCAGGACTACCTCCGGCGACCTTTCGAATCGCCGGGTCTTCAACCGGGGCGCGCCGTCACCCCGACGTGCGCCCCGTCAACTCAGGAAGGACGGCTCAGGCCAGGTGGTGCGCCTTGCCGTGGTCGTGGCTCTCGCCACCCTCGTGGTGGTCATCGTGGTGGCCCATGGCCACGCTCATCCCGATGAACAGCGCCGACAGCATGGTGAACACGTACGCCTGCACGAAGGCCACGAACAGCTCCAGCAGGTAGATGCCGAAGGCGAACGGCACGCTCACCAGCGCCACCGCGGGGCTGCGGAGCATGAAGATGAGGCCCAGCAGGAAGAAGATGACGATGTGGCCCGCCAGCATGTTGGCGAAGAGGCGGATGGTGAGCGCGAAGGGCTTGGTGAACAGGCCCAGGAACTCCACCGGAATCATGATGGGCCACAGCCACGGGGCCACGCCGCCCGTCAGGTGCTTCAGGTAGCCGCCCAGGCCCGCCGCGCGGATGCCCGCCGCCTGCGTGACGAAGAAGGTGCACAGCGCCAGGCCGCAGGTGACCGCGATGTTGCCCGTGGCGGTCGCCATCCAGGGGAACAGGCCCAGCAGGTTCATGAAGAGGATGAAGAAGAACGCGGTGAGCAGGTAGGGCACGAAGCGCGGGCCCTCCTCCTTGCCGATGTTCTTGATGGCCAGCTCGTCGCGCACGAAGAGGACCAGCATCTCGAAGAGGTTCGCCCCGGCGCCGCGCGGCACCAGCTTCGTCTTGTCGCGGTTGCTCCAGATGAGGATGGAGACGATGAGCAGCGCCGCCGCCAGCCACATCATCACCGTGTGCTTGGTGATGGAGAGGTCCAGGCAGCCGGCGCCCAGGCCCGGGTACACCTCACCGTGGCCCCCGCCGTGCGGATCCGCCACCGGCGCGCAGGCGCCCTCGTGCAGCGGGATGAGGATCTTCGGCAGGTGGATGGGGATGTGGTTGTGGCTGAGGGGGATCTCGAACTCGTACTCGTTCGAGTCGGACACGTGGTGGAGGATGTAGCCGGCGACGTCCTCGCCCTCGGCGTCCTTCTCCTCGTTCGCGTAGCCGTGCTCGTCGGCCTGGCTGGAGGCCCACACGGCGCCCGCGAACAGACAGGCGAACAGCACCATTGCCTTGCGCATCACTCGTCTCCGCCCGCCGCGTCTTTCGACGCGGCCATCACGTAGCTGACTTCAATCCACTGCAACGCGAAGTAGACGCCGAAGAAGCCGCCCACGAACGCGATCGCGCTCAAACCCCGGGACACCACCCACGCCAGCCCAATCCCCACGCCCACGCCCCTGAGGGCGAAGACGATCCCGACCACCTTCAACGCCGCCTTCAAGTCCGCCTGCATCGCCGCGCGCCGCTTGAGCACCAGCGCCAGCACGCCCGTCACCGCCGCCACCCCGACACCCAGCAGC
>JAFADT010000719.1 GCA_023424585.1 Pseudomonadota bacterium | reverse complement strand
GCTCCACGTCGCCCCACAGCCCCACCACCACGTCCGCCCGCCCCTCCCGCAGGGCCCGGCCGGCGTCCAGCGTGGAGGGCAGGTCCACCCAGCGCACGTCCGACGTGCGCAGCCCCGCCCGCGCCAGCACCCACAGGGCGAAGTAGTGCGACGAGCCGCCCGGATACACGCCCACCCGCTTGCCGCGCAGGCTGGCCAGGTCCGGCACGCCCACCGCCGCCATGGCCTCCTGGCCCCGGCTGCGCCCCACGAGCAGCACCGTGCGCGGCGCCGCGTCCCTCAGCGTGGGCGCCCAGGACGCCAGCCGGTCCACCGACAGGGCCGCCATGTCCACGCCGCCGTTCTCCGCGCCCACGGACAGGGCCTGCTTCAGCTCCTCCTCGCGCGCGAAGAGCACCGCGCGGGCGTCCAGCGCGTAGGCCGTCTTGAGCAGGCCCTGCGCGGCGCCGGGGGGCGTGGTGGGGTTGTCCAGGGTGGTGGCGCCGCCGGTGGCGACGAGCAGCGCGGACGCGGAGCCGCGCGGGGTGAAGCCGATGAGCACGGGCCGCAGCGGCACCGACGCCACGTCCGCCACCGGGGCCGCGACGCCCGCCGGGAAGTCGCCCGGGGACAGCCGCACCGCCTCACGGGTGGAGGGAAAGAAGCGCGCCTGCAAGCGGTCGAGGTAGCCCGCCCGGGAGGCGAAGACGTACCCCGCGCCCAGGGCACAGAGCGCGAGGAAGAGAAAGAGGCCGGGTCCGCGGTGCAGCTTCATCCGTGTGCGCCGGCCCCTTTCATGAGGGGAGACCTACTTGATCTCCACCTTCTTGCCGATGGTCTTTTCCGGACCCGCCCCCACGTCCGACACCGGCGCGGGGCTGTCCAGCAGGCCCATCTCCATCTTCATCTGCTTGACCAGCTCGTTGGCCTGGAGCTTCTCGGCCTCTTCCTCGATGAGCGCGCCCTGGTGGTCCACCGTGTCCAGCGCCATCTGCATGCGCGCCTCGTTGATGGCCGTCTTCTCCTGCACCTTGCGCAGCATCTCGTCGTGCGTGGAGTCCACGCCCGCCACGGTGAAGGACTCCATCGTGTCGGCGACCTTCGCCTGCCACTTGGCGCGGCGCGCGTCCCGGATGGCGTTCATCGCCTCGTGGGTCTTCTTGTCCTTCTCGCGCATGAACGCCTTCTTGACGTTCAGCGCCTTCTCATAGGCCTGCTTGGCGAGCTCCAGTTGCTGCTCGTTGCGGGCGAGGGCCTCCTTCTCCGCCTGCAGCTTGGTCGCGTAGGTGCCGGCCAGGTCGTCGCGGCCCGCCTGGATGGCGGCCTTCACCTTGGCCGTCAGCTCCCGCACGTCCTGCTGGTACTTCTGGTTCTCCTTCTCCAGGAGCGTCACATTCGCCCGGACCATGGCGATGGACTCGTTCATCTTGGGGACCTGATCATTCAGGTCGCGGATGTTCTGCTCGAGGATCAGCTCCGGGTCCTCGATGGAGGAGACGAAGAAGCCCGCGAAGCTCCGCATCGCTCTCTTGAATCGCTGCCACATGTCGGCTCTCACCTCCGCCTGTGCGTAATGCCAGCCACCTTACACGAACTCCGACGCCCACAAGCATCCGGCCGCGAGGCGCGTGTCATCGTGACTACGCCCGCCCGGAACGGCTGATTGCCCCCGGAGGTCCGCCCGCCCGCCCGCCAGTCCGGCCGGGTCCGGGGCCCCCGGGCGGCCCCCGTTCGCCGCTCCCGGCCCCTTTAGGCGTCCGCCCGGGGTCGCGAAAGACGCTGTGGCCATGAACTTGCCGGGGGGAGAGGAAGCGGGGAAAACCAGAGCGTCGCATGGACCCGACCCCTCCCGTTGCCTTTGAAGACGAGCTCGCGCGGGTGGTGGCCGCCCAGCGCCGGCGCGTCCTGGGCGCGGGGGCGACGGTGCGGCTGGTGGGCACGGTCGTGTTCTTCGCCATCGGCCTGGGGCTGTGGCTGACGGGCGCCCGGGACTGGGCCCACTACCCGCCGCTCCTGCTCTGCTACGGCGGCGTGGTGGCGCTGCTGTTCGCGCTGCGCTCCAAGCCGGTGACGAAGCAGCTGGGCGTGGTGCAGTCCCTGGTCGACGTGGGGCTGGTGTTCGGCCTCCAGCAGTGGGCCCTGCCCATGTCGCCCTTCCCCGCCGGGGTGGCGGGCTTCAGCCTGGGGCTGTTCGCGCTGGTGGTCGCGCTCTCCGGCCTGGAGCTGATGCCGTGGCTCGTCTACGGCACCGCGGGCCTGGCGTCGCTGGCCCAGGCGGTCCTCATGGCCCAGGCGGGCGTGGGCCCGGGCGCCATGGCCGTGGCGGCGGTGACGCTGGTGCTGGTGGCGGCGGTGAGCCACTACGGCACGGGGCGGCTGCGGCAGCTGGCCATGGACCTGTCGCACGCGGAGGTCTCGCGGCAGCTGGGGGCCCGCCGCACCACCGAGGTGGAGGACGCCCACCGCACCATCGAGCGCATGCTGTCCGAGGCCCACGCGCGCAACGCCCAGCTGGAGGCGCTCCAGGCCCACCAGGAGCAGCTGATGCAGTTCCTGGTGCATGACCTGCGCTCGCCGCTGTCCGCCGTGACGCTGTCGCTGTCCTGGATGGAGCAGGAGCTGCCCATCGGGACGCCCATGGTGGAGTCCGTGCGCACGGGCCTGGCCGTCACCGCGCGCCTGGACCGGATGATCTCCGACCTGCTGGACGTGCCCCGCCTGGAGCAGGGCCGGCTGTCCCCGCGCAAGCAGCCCTTCCCGGTGGCGCCCCTCTTCGACGAGGTGCGCCGCTCGCTGGACGGCGCGGCCCGGCTGCGGAAGATCCGGCTGGAGCTGTCCTGCCCGCCGGGCTACCAACTGGTGGGCGACGCGGGCCTGCTCATCCGCGTGGTGGAGAACCTGGCCACCAACGCGCTCCGCTACGCCCCGTCCGGCGGGCGCGTGCGCCTGGAGGCCGGCGAGACGGCGGGCGAGCAGTGGCTGGCCGTGCGCAACGACGGCATCACCATCCCGCCGGAGGCGCGCGAGACCCTCTTCGACAAGTACGTGCAGGGCCACCGCGAGAAGGAGGGCCGCCGGGGCTACGGCCTGGGGCTGTACTTCTCCCGGCTGGCGGCGGAGGCCCACGGCGGCAGGCTGGGCGTGGAGGACGCGGAGGGCTGGGCCACGTCCTTCGTGCTGCGCCTGCCGCGTGCGCAGCCGGCCACGTCGCCGGCCCCGGACTCGCCGGCCGCGCAGCGCCGCTAGGAGGCCTGGAGCTTCGCGCGCGCGAAGAGCTTCGCGGCCTGCGTGCGGGCGTTGGCCAGCACCGCGTTCGCGTCCAGCGTGGTCAGCTCGCCCTCGCGCAGCACCAGCTTGCCGTCGATGAGCACGTGCGACACGTCCGTGGAGCGCGCCGAGTACACCAGCGGGCCCGTGACGTCCTCGGGCAGCGGGCAGAAGTGGAGGCCGCGCGTGTCCACCACGGTGAGGTCCGCGCGCTTGCCGACCTCCACGGAGCCCACCTCGTCCTCCAGGCCCAGGGCGCGCGCGCCGTGCAGCGTGGCCATCTCCAGGACGTGCATGGGCGTCATCGCCACCGGGCCCACGCGCGGGTTGTGCAGCACGGACGCGAGCCGCATCTCGTGGAACAGATCCAGCGTGTTGTTGCACGGGGCGCCGTCCGCCCCCAGCGCCACGGGGATGCCGTCCTTCAGCAGCTCCGGCACGCGCGCGTAGCCCGACGCGAGCTTCAGGTTGGAGCCCGGGCAGTGGCACACCACCGTGCCGGACTCGCGCAGCAGCCGCTGCTCCTCGCCCTCCACCCACACGCAGTGGGCCAGCGTGACGTGGCGGCCGGTGAGCCCCAGCCCGTCGAAGAAGGCGATGTTGTCCTGGCCCGTCACCTGGCGGACCACGTCCGTCTCCGTGCGGTTCTCGCTGGCGTGCGAGTGGATGCGCACGCCCTTCTCGCGCGACAGCCGGCCCACCTCGCGCAGGAGCTCCGGCGTGCAGGACAGGGCGAAGCGCGGCGCGAACGCATAGCGCAGGCGGTTGTCGTGGGTGCCATGCCAGCGCTCCATCAGCGCCAGGCTCTCCGTCAGCGAGTCCGCCGTCGTCTCGCGCAGGCCGGACGGCACCTCCGCGCCGGAGTCCTTCATCGCCTTGCCGCCGACGAGCCGGTAGCCGCAGTCGCGCGCGGACTCGAAGACGGCGTCGTAGTGGTGCACGGTGCCCATGTCGAGCGCCGCCGTGGAGCCGGAGCGGATGAGCTCCGCGAAGGTGAGGTCCGCGCTGGCGCGCAGGGACGCCGCGTCGTGCGCCGCCTCCATGGGCCAGATGCGCTCCCTCAGCCAGTCCAGCAGCTCCCGCTTGTCCGCGTGGCCGCGGAACAGCGTCTGGCAGGCGTGCAGGTGGCCGTGGATGAGGCCGGGCATCACCACCTGCCCGGCGAGGTCCAGGACGCGGCGGGCGCCCTTCACCTTCAGGCCGCGGCCCACCTTCGCGATGCGCCCGTCCTGCACGAGCACGTCCGCGCGAGGCAGCACCTCGCGGTCGCGGTTCATGGTGACGACGGTGGCGCCAGTGAGAAGCAGGTCCAAGGGAAGAGGTCCTAGAGGAAGGAACGGGTGAAGGCGTGGGGCAGCAACTCGCTGAGCGAATAGCGCGCCTCCTGCCCGTTGAGGGTGCGGCTTCGCACCGGAAGGTCAGGCCCGGCGAACTCCGCCATCACCTGGCGGCACATGCCGCACGGGGGACAGGGCTCCGGGGTGTCCACGACGACGGCCACGGCCACCGGCTTCTCGCGGCCCTGGGCCACGCCCGCGGCGAACGCGTTGCGCTCCGCGCAGACGGTGAGGCCATAGGTGGCGTTCTCCACGTTGCAGCCGGCCACGACGGCGCCGTCCGCGTACAGCACGGCGGCCCCCACGGGGAACTTCGAATACGGCACGTGCGCGCGCAGACGCACCCGCTGGGCTTCCTCGAACAGCCGCTCCCAGGGAATCTCCTCCGCCATGCCGCCCTCCTTCGACAAGGGCGCCGTCCGCCGGCGCCCGGCCGTCCGGGAACGCCCTAGCGGGCCCGGGACGTGTCCTTGCTCTGCTCGTCCAGGTGCCGAGCGATGGCGAGCTCCAGCTCCACCGGCAGCTCGACGAAGCGCACGCGCACCACCGGGCCCGGCATGCCGGCCCTGGGGGGCAGCACCTCGCCGCGCACCTGCACCTCCTCCTGGGACGGAGGCAGCACGAAGCGCACCTCCACGGCCTGGCCCGCGTCCAGGGCCTCCCCCACCCACCCCACTCCGCCCAGGGACAGGTCCCCCGCGCGGTCCAGGAAGGACTCCGCCCCCTCCCGCCGGACCCTCAGGCGCATGGGGACGCGGGGCGAGTCGCGCCGGTCCTCCCCCGTCCTGGTGTCCTGGTTCTCGTTCTGCTCGGACATCGCCGTCGTCTCCCTGCCGCTGCCGCGCTCGTATCCGACCCGGGTCGCGCTCCACCGCCGCCCCGGGTCCAGGCTGGCGGCATCATACGCGGGGCCGTCCGCCCCGTTGCTCCTGAAAATGCATCCCGTGGGGGCTCAGCCCCCCGTGGAGCAGAACTGCTCGTAATCGATGAGCGTCACCTCCGCTCCTGGCGCGCACACCGGGCACCCGGGGTCGCGGCGCAGCTTGAGCTCCTGGAAGCGCGTGCCCAGCGCGTCGAAGGTGACGAGCCGCCCCACGAGCGGCTCCCCCACCCCGAGCAGGAGCTTCAGGGCCTCCGTCGCCTGGAGCATCCCGATGAGCCCGGGCAGCACGCCCAGCACGCCCGCCTCCGCGCACGACGGCGCCAGCTCCGGCGGGGGCGGCGCGGGGTAGAGGCAGCGGTAGCAGGGGCCGTGGCCGGGCAGGAAGGTCGTCACCTGCCCCTCGAAGCGGAACACGGAGCCGTGGACGTTGGGCTTGCCCAGCAGCACGCACGCGTCGTTGAGCAGGTAGCGCGTGGGGAAGTTGTCCCCGCCGTCCAGCACCAGGTCGAAGTCCGCGAGGATGCGCTCCACGTTGGCGGTGGTGAGCCGCTCCTGGAAGGGCACCACCCTCACGTCCGGGTTGAGCGCCTCGATGGCGGCCTTCGCGCTCTGGACCTTGGGCTGCCCCCGGCGCTCCAGCGTGTGCAGCACCTGGCGCTGGAGGTTGCTCAGGTCCACCACGTCCGCGTCCACCACGCCCAGCGTGCCCACGCCGGCGGCGGCCAGGTACAGCGCCGCCGGGGAGCCCAGCCCGCCCGCGCCCAGGAGCAGCACCCTCGATTTGAGGAGCTTCGCCTGTCCCTCCTCCCCGACCTCCGGGAGGATGAGGTGGCGGCGGTAGCGCTCCTTCTGCTCGGCGGAGAGGACGACGGGCCTCTCCACCGGGAGGGCCGCGTCGCTCCAGCGGTTGTAGCCGCCCGCGAGCGACGACACGCGCGTGTAGCCCATCTGCCGCAGCGTGCGGGCCGCGAGCGCGGACCGGGTGCCGCCCGCGCAGTAGAGGACCAGCTCCTCGTCCCGGTCCGCCTGCTCCTCGATGCGCAGCTCCAGGTAGCCCCGGGGGATGTGTACCGCGCCCGGGAGCCGGCCGCCAGCGTACTCGTCGGCCTCGCGCACGTCGACGAGCTTCACCTTCGCGCCCGAGTCGAGCAGCTGACGGACGTGCTCGTGGGAGACCTCGCGGATCTCCTTCTTCACCTCCGACAGCAGCTCGCGGAACGTGGGGGCCATGGCGATTGCCTGACTACTCCAGGCGGTCCAGCACGAGCGGCCGGGCCGCGGGTACCCGGTCGCCCAGCTGGTAGGCCGCGAGCAGCCGCGCCTTCACGTCCTCCACCGGCCCGGCGTCGTTGTAGTGCACCTGCACCAGGGGCTCGCCCTGCTTCACCGCGTCGCCCACCTTCTTGAGCAGCGTGAAGCCCACGGCGGGGTCGATCTTGCTGTCCACCCGCTGCCGGCCCGCGCCCAGCGCCACCGCCGCCAGCCCCACGCCCTCCGTGTGGATGCCGGTGACGAAGCCGTCGCGCGGCGCCACCACGTCGGTGGTGGCCTTCGCCGTGGGCAGCAGCGAGTAGTCGTCGATGGAGCGCGGGTCGCCGCCCTGCGACTGGACGATCTCCTTGAGCTTCCGGATGGCGCTGCCGTCCTCCACGGAGCGGCGCAGCTTCTCGCGCGCCTCCTCCACGGTGGCGGCCTTCTTGCCCAGCACCAGCATCTCCGCCGTCAGCGCGTAGGTGATCTCCGTGTAGTCCTCGGGCGCCTCGCCGCGGAGCATGTCCACGGCCTCGCGGACCTCCAGGGCGTTGCCCACCTGGCGGCCCAGGGGCTGATCCATGTCCGTGAGCAGGGCCACGACCTTGCGGTTCATCTCCGCGCCCAGGCCAATCATGGTGCGGGCCAGCACGCGCGCGTCGTCCGCCGTCTTCATGAAGGCGCCGCTGCCCACCTTCACGTCGAGCACCAGCGCGTCGATGCCCTCCGCCAGCTTCTTGCTCATGATGGACGACGCGATGAGCGGGATGCAGTCCACCGTCGCCGTCACGTCGCGCAGCGCGTAGAGCTTCTTGTCGGCCGGGGCCACCTGGGCCGTCTGGCCGATGAGGCAGCACCCCACCTCGCGCACCAGCCGGCGGTAGTCCGCGGTGGACAGGTCCACGCGGAAGCCGGGGATGGACTCCAGCTTGTCCAGGGTGCCGCCGGTGTGGCCCAGGCCGCGGCCGGAGATCATGGGCACGGGCACGCCGCAGGCCGCCGCCAGGGGCGCGAGGCTCAGGGACACCTTGTCGCCCACGCCGCCGGTGGAGTGCTTGTCCACCTTGATGGCCGGCGTGTCGGAGAGGTCCAGGACCTCCCCCGAGTGGAGCATGGCGCGGGCCCACGCCCCCAGCTCCCGGGAGTCCAGCCCCTTGAAGAAGATGGCCATGCACATGGCGGCCATCTGGTAGTCGGCCACGGTGCCGGCGGTGTACGCCTGGATGAACGCCTGGATGTCGGACGGGTCCAGCTTGCCGCCGTCGCGCTTGGCCTTGATGAGCTCGTAGGGTTGCACGGGGCAAGGCCATACCAGGAAGTCCCCTCTCCATGCACTCCCCTCGCAGGAAAGGCAAAGCCCCGGCGGCATCTGGTAGAGAGGGGGTCCCATGATGCTCCGCCGACTCCACGTGCTTGCCCTGGCCGCGCTCCTGTGCGCCTGTTCCAAGAAGTCCGAGGACGCCCCCAAGGCCCCCGCCCAGACCTCCACCGCCGCGAAGCCCCCCGAGGGAAAGCCCGTGGTCGTGGGGCTCGTCATCGACGTGGGCGGCCGGGGGGACCACTCGTTCAACGACGCGGCCCTGCGCGGCCTGGAGCTGTGGGCCGCCGGCAAGCAGTACGAGGGCGGCAAGTACGTGGACGCCCCCGCTGGCGAAGTGCGTCAGTCCATCTCCTCCGACCTCGCGGCGCTCGCACCGGAAGTGAAACCGCTGCCGGTCCAGCCGCTGGTGCTCCAGAGCAAGGCGCAGGAGGACTACGCCCCCAACCTCCAGCTGCTGGTGGAGCAGGGCGCGAAGCTGACCATCGGCAACGGCTACCTGCTGGCCAACGCGGTGCGCGACGTCGCGACCGAGAACCCCGAGGCGAAGTTCCTGCTCATCGACAGCCAGCTCCTGGACGCGCAGGGCAAGCCGAAGTCGCTGCCCAACGTGCGCACGGTGCTCTTCAAGGAGCAGGAGGGCAGCTTCCTGGTGGGCGCGCTGGCGGGGCTGGTCACGAAGACGAACAAGGTGGGCTTCGTGGGCGGCATCGAGGTGCCCCTCATCAAGCGCTTCGACGTGGGCTACCGCGCGGGCGTGCGCACCACGAACGCGAAGGCGGCGGACGCGCTGATGGGCGTCTACACGGGCAGCTTCAACAGCGTGTCCGCGGGCAAGGAGGTGGCGCAGGACCTCATCGCCAAGGGCGCGGACGTCATCTTCCACGCGGCGGGCACGGACGGCCTGGGCGTCATCCAGGCGGTGAAGGAGGCGCGCGCGGCGGGCAAGACGGTGTACGCCATCGGGGTGGACTCGGATCAGTCGCACCTGGCGCCGGACGCCATCCTCACGTCCATGGTGAAGCACAGCGACCTGGCCGTGTACCAGGCGACGAAGGACCTGGTGGACGGCAAGCTGACGGCGGGTGAGCAGGTGCTGGGCCTCAAGGAGAACGGCGTGGGCATGGCGGACGTGCGCGTGGAGTTCCCGGGCAAGGCAGAGGCGCTCCAGCGGGTGGAGGCGCTGCGGCAGCAGATCCTCGCCGGGACGATCGTCGTGCCGGGCACGCAGGCGGAGCTGACCTCCTTCCAGGTCGCGCGGCCCTGATCTCCCTCCAGCACATCGCGAAGCGCTTCGGGTCGTGCGTGTCCCTGGAGGACGCGTCGCTGGACATCGTCCCGGGGGAGCTGCTCGCCGTGGTGGGCGAGAACGGCGCGGGCAAGTCCAGCCTGATGAACGTGCTCTACGGGCTCTACCACCCGGACGCGGGCACGTTCCTGATGGACGGCAAGCCGGTGCGCTTCAAGAGCCCGCGCGACGCCATCGCGAAGGGCATCGGCATGGTGCACCAGCACTTCATGCTGGTGCCCACGCTGACGGTGGCGGAGAACGTGGTGCTGGGCCGCGAGCCCACGAAGCGCGGCCTCCTGGACCTGGACCGGGCCTGTGACGAGGTGGCGGCCACGGCGAAGCGCTTCGGCTTCCAGTTGGATCCGCGGGCCCGCGTGGACACGCTCACGGTGGGATCCCAGCAGAAGGTCGAGATCGTCAAGGCGCTGCACCGGGGCGCGCAGGTGCTCATCCTGGACGAGCCCACCGCCGTGCTCACGCCGCAGGAGTCCGACGAGCTGTCGCAGGTGATGCGCGGGCTGGTGGCGCAGGGGCGCACGGTGGTGCTGATCAGCCACAAGCTCAAGGAGGTGCTGGGCGTGGCGGACCGCGTGGCGGTGATGCGCCGGGGCCGGACCGTGGCGGAGGTGCGCGCCAGCGAGACCACCGTCTCCGCGCTCGCGGCGCTGATGGTGGGGGAAGGCTCGCGCGGCGCCGCGATGACCGGCGTGCCCGTGGCGTCGACTGCCGTCGTCGCGAGCACCGGCACCACGGACGCGCGGCCTTCCGCGCTCACCGGCACCACGGACGCGCGGCCTTCCGCGCCCACCGGCCCCGACG
>JAFADT010000068.1 GCA_023424585.1 Pseudomonadota bacterium | reverse complement strand
CCCCTCACCCGCCGCTACCTGGAGGCCCGCTTCGGCGGCCGGGCCCTGCGCGAGGGAGAGGCCGAGCACCTGCTCGCCACCCTGCGCCGCGCGCTGGACGCGGAAGCCGCGCGCCGCGCCGCGAAGGCGGCCGGCCAGGCAGGCCCTACCGCCCGCGCCTCCTGAGCGGAAGAGAAGTGCCCTCCAGACGGAAGCGGGCTTCCGTCACCGGTCGCCCGCCCTCCCCAGGGACGCCCGGCCGAGGTGGAGAAATGTCTCCACCGCCGCCCCGTGTCGTCATTAAGCGTTTCAGCGAACCTCCATTCGCGAGCGCCATGGCGACGTGCGCTCGGGGGCCGCGCGCCGTGCAATTCCTCTCTTCGTAGACCCCCGGATTTCCTCTCGGCCACGGGTAATGGTTACAGGCTTTTTCGGGGGGCGCGGGTCTGCGTCCTCCAACCCCTCGGAGACACACGCGAATACATCCAACCCCGGTTGGCATCCCCGTTGCTCAGGGCAGACACGTCAAGTTGTAGGACTTGAACCCAGGGCACCTTTCAAGCGCCTCCGCCCCGGCGGGAGGCCCGATTCGGAGAATCCATCCATGCAGGCTTCGACCGAGCAGTCGTCCAATTCCGGCTCCCTCGCGATGTACCTCTCGGAGATCAACCAGTACTCGCTCCTGAAGGTGGAGGAGGAGCAGGAGCTGGCGCGCCGGTTCATCAAGGGAGACCTGGCGGCCGGCCACCGGCTGGTGACGAGCAACCTGCGCTTCGTGGTGAAGGTCTCCTACGAGTACCGCTCCTACGGCATCAAGATGTCGGACCTCATCCAGGAGGGGAATATCGGCCTGATGAAGGCGGTGCAGAAGTTCGACCCGGACAAGGGCATCCGCCTCATCTCCTACGCGGTGTGGTGGATCCGCGCGTACATCCAGAACTACATCCTGAAGAGCTGGTCGCTGGTGAAGCTCGGGACCACGCAGGCGCAGCGCAAGCTGTTCTTCAGCCTGGCGCGCACCCGCCGTGAGCTGGAGAAGCTGGGCAGCGGCGAGACCGTGGTGAACGTGGATGAGATCGCCCGGAAGCTCCACGTGAAGCCCGGCGAGGTGCGGGAGATGGAGCAGCGCATGGGCGGCCGGGACCTGTCCCTGGACGCGCCCATGGGCGAGGACGGCGGCAACAGCCACGTGGACTTCGTGGTGAGCGCCGCGGCGCCCCAGGACGACGAGTTCGCGGACAAGGAGGAGGCGGGCCTCATCAACAACCGCGTCCGCACCGCCCTCATGCGCCTGGATCCGCGCGAGCGCTTCATCATCGAGCAGCGCGTGATGAACGAGCGCCCCATGACGCTCAAGGAGCTGGGCGAGCATTTCGGCTTCTCCCGTGAGCGCGCGCGTCAACTGGAGATCCGCGCCAAGGACAAGCTCAAGTCGGAGCTGGCCGCCCTGATGGCGGAGGTGGATCCGGAGACCCTGGCCGCCCAGGGCTGAAGGCTGTTTTCGCACGTCGGCGGAGACCCTGCTACAACGGGCCCCTGATTCCCTGTCAGGAGTGCCTGCTTGTCCCACGGTTCCCCGCCGGTCGTCGACGATCGCGTCCCTCTCGCGGAGGCGCATGGCGCCGCCCCGCACAAACCCTATGTGTCCCCCGAGCAGTCGCCCACGGAGCTGACCCTCCGGGGCCTGGTGCTCGGGTCGGTGCTGGGCATCGTGTTCGCGGCGTCGTCCGTGTACCTGGCCATCAAGGTCGGCCTCACGGTGTCCGCGTCCATCCCGGTGGCGGTGCTCTCCATCGCCATCTTCCGGGCCCTGGGGCGCTCCAGCATCCTGGAGAACACCATCGTCCAGACGACGGGCTCCGCGGGTGAGTCGCTCGCGTTCGGCGTGGCGGCCGCGCTGCCCGCGCTGCTCATCCTGGGCTACGACATCAGCCTCACGCACGCGTTCCTCACCGCCGCGCTGGGCGGCGTCCTGGGCGTGCTGATGATGATCCCCCTGCGCCAGGGCCTCATCGTCCAGGAGCACGGCAAGCTCACCTACCCGGAGGGCACGGCCAGCGCGGACGTCCTCATCGTCGGCGAGCAGGGCGGCACCAACGCCCGCACGGTCATCCTCGGCTTCATCATCGGCGGCCTCTACAAGTTCGCCTACTCCGGGATGAAGCTCTTCAAGGAGGCCATCGGCACGCCCATCAAGGGGCTCAAGGCCGCGACGCTCTCCACGGAGGTGTCCCCGGAGCTGCTCGGCGTGGGCTACATCATCGGCCCGCGCGTGGCGGGCATCACCTTCGCGGGCGGCGTGCTCAGCTACCTCATCCTCATCCCGATGATCTCCTTCTTCGGCAGCGGCATGGAGACGCCGCTGCTGGTGCACAACGGGATGCTCATCAAGGACATGTCGCCGGATCAGATCCGCAACGCGTACGTGCTCTACATCGGCGCGGGCGCGGTGGCGACGGGCGGCCTCATCAGCCTCATCCGCTCCCTGCCCACCATCGTGGGCGCCTTCAAGCGCAGCGTGGAGACGCTGCGCCAGTCGCGCACGCAGGGGCCGCTGCCCACGGTGCTGCGCACGGATCAGGACCTGCCCATCACGGTGGTGCTGGTGGGCAGCGCGCTGCTAGTGCTGGCCATCTGGCTGGCGCCGCCGCTGCACGTGAACCTCATCTCCGCCATCCTCATCGTCATCTTCGGCTTCTTCTTCGTGACGGTGAGCGCGCGCATCACCGGCGAGATTGGCTCCTCGTCCAACCCCATCTCCGGCATGGTGGTGGCCACGCTGCTGGTCACCTGCCTCGTGTACCTGCTGTTCGGCTGGACCTCGTCGCCGGACCGCTTCATGGCGCTCACCACGGCGGCCATCGTGGGCATCGCCGCGTCCAACGGCGGCACCACCGCGCAGGACCTGAAGACGGCGTTCCTCGTGGGCGGCACGCCCAAGCGCCAGCAGATCGCCCTCTTCGTGGGCGTGCTGACCAGCGCGATGTTCATCGGCCTGGTGCTGGTGCTGCTCAACCAGGGCGCCACCGCCGTGATTCCGGAGGCGCACCCGAACGTGCAGGTGACGGAGCTGACCCAGGAGACGCGCACCCAGCACACCTACCGCTGGGCGGTGTCCCAGGACGCGCTCGCCCGGCGCGGCATGACGCCCGCGCAGCTCAAGCGCTCGCTGTGGGCGGAGCGCCTGGACATGGCGCCGGCGCCGGACGGCACGCTGGAGCTGCGCAGTTGGCGCCCGGTGCCGGCCGAGGAGCTGGCCGGCCTCACGCTGTCGCCGGCCAACGGCCCGTCGCTGAAGCTGTCCGACGCGGGGGCCATCACCGCCGGTCCGGACCGCGTCTACAAGGAAGGCTACGTGCGCGGCGCGGACACGCCCGTGCCCGCCGGCCGCTACCTGGTGGATGACCAGGGCACCATCCAGTACGTGGTGGACCCGGGCATCGGCGGCCGCATCAGCGAGTACGAGGGCCAGACGCTCACCCGCTACTCCGCGCCCAAGGCGCAGCTGTTCGCGCTCATCATCGACGGCATCCTCACGCAGCGGCTGCCGTGGGACCTGGTGCTGCTGGGCGTCTTCATCGCGCTGATGCTGGAGCTGTGCGGCGTGTCCTCGCTGCCCTTCGCGGTGGGCGTGTACCTGCCCATCAGCAGCTCCGCGCCCATCTTCGTGGGCGGCATGGTGCGCCACTTCGTGGACAAGCTGCGCGGCGGCACCGCGGCGGAGTCCGAGTTCTCCCCGGGCACGCTGATGTCCTCCGGCTACATCGCGGGCGGCTCCATCGCGGGCGTGCTCATCGCGTTCCTGGAGATCGCCAGCGACGGCGCCTGGACGCGCGCCATCAACCTGCCCGCCCTCTTCGGGCACGAGGGCGGCCTTGGCGCGTTCCTCAACGCCGTGGGCGAGAGCGAGCTGGCGCACCCGACGTGGTCCAACGTCTGGGGCCTGGCGTTCTTCGCCGCCCTCACCGCGGTCCTCTTCCGCTCGGCCCTCAAGGGCAAGAGCGGCGCGGAGGCCCCGCCGCCGTCGCACTGACGGCCCGGAAGGCGCCCTCCCCGCCTCGTCCAGGGCGGGGAGGCGTGACGACTACAGCCCGGGCACTGACGGCGGCACCGCCATGTCGCCGCCGGAGTCCTCCGGAGCCTTGGCGCAGACGTACTCCGCGCGCAGCGGCGTCACGATGCCGAAGGTGAAGGCGTAGACGAACGGGCTCCACCACGGCCAGTACACGTCCACCCGCGACAGGCCATGCCGGCACTCCGCCGCGGCCACGTTGGACGTCGTCAGCCCCTCCACCAGGCTCATGCCCGTCCGGGACTCCGGCGCGCCATCGCGCGGCGCCGGGCTGCGCACGCTCATGCGGAAGCACCCGGTGAGGGACGCCAGGACGAAGGCGGACGCGGCCAGTCGCTTCATGGACAGGGGACTCCGGACAAAAGGGGCCCCTTGCCTAACACACCGGGGATTCACCGCCAGTCCGCCCGATGTTGCCCAGGTGTCACGCCAACCCCCTGGATTCTGGGCACTTCTCGAAATGGGAACCGGCACGGGACGGGAGTACACTCGGGCTCCCCCCATCGGGGGGCTTCCACCCCCTCCGGATTCTTCCAGGATTCATGGCACAGCCCCAGAAAGTCACGGACGCGAACCCGGAGGTGGAGCAGTCCCCGGAGGTCCGCGAGAAGGTGGAACTGGCGAAGACGTTCGCGTTCCACCTGCTCAAGGGCATCAAGCAGATTGGGATGTACCGCCACAACGAGGCGCGCTTCCCGGAGTTCCTCTCCAAGGCGCTGGAGGCCATCTCCGCGTACACGGAGAAGTTCGGGCCGCTCTCGCTGAAGGTGGAGCAGCAGAACTTCATGCTGCACGGCGAGCCGCTCTTCTCCGAGGAGTCCCCGCTCCCCTACAAGTTCTTCCGCGACGGCATCCGCCAGCTCATCTTCCGGCCGGGGCTGCCCCTGGAGGAGTTGGTCACCCTCACGCTCATCGCGCTGTCGGAGCCGGAGCGCGGCGCGGACGACGTGCTCGCGCAGCTGTGGCGCGCGGGCATGCAGCAGGTGGAGTACGTGGTGGTGGAAGGCTTCTCCATGGAGGGGGCCAACGAGGACGAGGTCCAGGTGGAGGTGGACAAGGTGGTGGGCTACCTCTACTCCCGCCTCCAGACGAACTCGGATGACTTCCTGCGCTTCGCGCGCGTGTCGGCGGAGGACCTGGACGCGAAGCTGGACGGCGTGGAGCAGCTCCGCGGCCTCGTCGTGGGCGGCCGGCACGCCTCGGACGAGCTGAAGGCCCGCATCCAGCGCGAGATCATGGAAGAGGAGAACGCGCGCCTCTTCCCCAAGCTGGTGGGCGCGGTGTTCCAGGTGGTGGAAGGCGGCGTGGACGACGCGGCGCTCCTGGAGGAGATCTTCCTCCAGTTGTTGGACATGCTGCTGCTCCAGGACGACTTCGCCACGGTGAATCAGATCGTCCTCAAGCTGCGCGCGCTCTCCCAGCGCGAGGGCGGCGAGGAGCTGGGACGCCTGCTCAACAACTTCCTCCTCAAGATGGGCGAGGAGCAGCGCCTGACGCGGCTGGGCGAGTCCCTCAAGACGGCGCGCAGCAAGCAGCCGCAGGACGTGACGCGCTACCTCCAGGCGCTGGGCTCGGACTCCGTGCTGCCGCTGCTCAGCGTGCTGGAGACCATCGAGCTGCCGGAGAACCGCGCGCTGCTGGGCGACGTGCTGGCGACGTTCGCGCGCGACCTGCCGGACCCCTTCGTGGCGCGCCTGCTGTCGGACCGGCCGCAGACGGTGCGCGACATGGTCTACATCCTGGAGAAGAGCAACCACCCGGAGCGGGTGAAGATGTTCGGCCAGGTGATGAAGAGCCCCAACCTGGTGGTGAAGCTGGAGGTCATGCAGATCCTCGGGCGGGGCCGCACCGCGGAGGCCCGGCGCATCATCCACGAGGCGCTCACCGACTCCGTCTCCCAGGTGCGCATGCTGGCCGCCAGGCTCCTGCCGGAGTTCGACCGCGAGCGGGCCTTCACGGACCTGGTGCGCGTGGTGCGCGACGCCGGCTGGGAGAAGAAGACCGCCGAGGAGAAGACCGCCGTCTACGCGGCCATCGGGGCCACCAACCTGCCCGGCGCGCTGTCCATGATGCAGCAGCTGCTGTCGGTGAAGCCGTCGCTGCTCAACAAGCGGCGGGTGCTGGAGGACAAGCTGCTGGCCATCGCCGGCCTGGGCGGCGCGGCCTCCATCCAGTCCTACAAGATGTTGCAGGCCGTGGTGGAGGACAAGGCACAGCCCCTGGAGGTCCTCACCGCGGCACGCAAGGCGATGTACCAGACGCGCAAGGCCCTGTTCGGGGACTCGGCGCTCCCGGAAGAGGCGAGCTGACACCATGGCCGACAACCTGAAGATCAATCAGACCCAGGAGGAGAGCCTGGGGGAGTTCGGGCGCGAGCACAACGAGAAGCTCCAGAACCTGTCGCGCTCCATGCTCGCGGGCCTCTACATGCTGGTCCGCTCGGTGAAGATGTATGACCCGGAGAACGCGGTCTTCGAGAAGCCGCTCCACCAGCTCCAGGACATCATCAATCAGATCGTCGGCAAGGAAGGCCGGCTGGAGCTGACGGGCGTCAAGGACTCGTTCTACCTGAACGGCATGCTGGTGAAGGTGGACCTGAACTCCATCGAGAACCAGCGCTACCTCCTGTCGGAGATGCGCGCCAAGGACGTGGGCGGCATCACGCTGACGAAGCCCGTCACGGTGCAGGAGCTGAAGAACTTCATCTGGATCTTCAGCAAGGAGCAGTCCGCCACGTCCGAGGAGGACGGCCTGCAGGGGCGCAAGCTGCTCAACATGCGCGTGGCGAAGTTCTCCAAGCTGAAGGAGAGGCTGAACAAGGACATGGACACGCCGGGCGACCAGAAGGTCGACCGCAAGAAGTACGCGATGACCGTGTACGCCCGCGCGGTGTTCTTCCTCCAGAAGTACCTGGAGTCCGTGCGCGCGGGGAAGCCCATCGGCTCGTCGCGGGCGCTGCGCCTGGTGCAGGACTTCGTGGACATCTCCTTCGACCAGCGCACCCACTTCCTGGGCATGACGACGCAGAAGCGCGAGGAGGACTACCTCGTCTACCACCAGGTGAACGTGGCGCTGATGTGCATCGTCTTCGGCGCGGAGCTGGGCCTCACCAAGCCGCAGCTGCGCGACCTGGGCTACATCGCGCTCTTCCACGACGCGGGCATGACGACGCTGCCGGAGGAGCTGGCCACCAAGCGCGGCGCGCTCACCCCGGACGAGAAGGCGGCGGTGTCCCGCGCGCCGCTCATCAGCGTGCGCAACATCCTGATGGAGAAGGGCTTCAGCCGCTCCACGCTCCTGCGCGTGGTGACGACGTTCGAGCACAAGACGGACTACGGCACCGCGGTGCGCGACGCGCGCGGCAACATCCAGATGATCATCCCCAAGACGAACCTGGGGGTGTACGCGAAGATCATCGCCATCTGCGACGCGTACGACGCGCTCACCTCCCGCCGCCCCTACCGCGACGCCTACGGCCCGGAGGTGGCGCTGATGCTGATGTGGACGGAGATGCGCCAGAAGTTCGACCCGGAGCTCTTGTCCGTCTTCATGCGGGTGATGGCCATCCAGCCCATCAAGGTCCTCTCCCGCCGCCAGCAGCAGCTCAGCGTCTCCGGCCTGTAGCCTTCCTCGCCGCGGGCTTCGCCTGCGTGGGCGGGCCCGCGGGGAGGCTCGCCTCGCGCAGCACGGTGAGCGCCTGCTGGAAGTCCTCTGGCAGGGGGGCCTCCAGGTTCAGGGGCTTGTGGGTGCGCGGGTGCTGGAAGGCCAGGCGCCACGCGTGCAGCGCCTGGCGGCCCAGCGCCTCCTGGGCCTCCGCCACCGCGCCCTTCGCCTTGCGGCCGGCGCCGTAGAGCGCGTCGCAGAGCAGCGGGTGGCCCGCCTCCGTCAGGTGGACGCGGATCTGGTGCGTGCGGCCGGTGAGCAGGTCCACCTCCAACAGCGCGGCGCCCTCGAAGGCCTCGCGCACGCGGAACAGGGTGATGGCGGGCTTGCCCTCCTTCACCTTGCCGGTGAACTTCTGGCGGTGGATGGGGTGGCGGCCGTAGAGCGTCTCGATGCGGCCCTCCGCGGGCGGCGCGCCGTGCACCAGGGCCAGGTACGTCTTCTGGACCTCGCGCGTCTTGAAGGCCTTCTGGAGGGCCACCAGGGCCTGCTCGTGCTTGGCGACGACGAGGCAGCCGGTGGTGTCCTTGTCCAGGCGGTGGACGATGCCGGGGCGCAGCTCGCCGCCCACGCCGGCCAGGTCCTTCACGCGGTGCAGGAGCGCGTTGACGAGCGTCCCGGAGGCGTGGCCCGCGCCCGGGTGCACCACCATGCCGGCGGCCTTGTCCACGACGACGAGGTCGCGGTCCTCGTGCAGCACGGACACGGGCAGGGCTTCGGCCTGGGGGACGGCGGCGACGGGCGCGGGGACGCGGAGCGTCAGCAGCTCGCCCCCGCGCAGGCGCTGCGCGGCCTTGGCGGGCCTGCCGTCGGACAGCACGTGGCCGTCCGCGATGAGGCCCTGGAGGCGGGACCGGGTGAGGTCCGGGAACGCGCGGGCTAGGTACGCATCCAGGCGCTCGCCCCGGGCTTTGGGGAGGGCGCGGTGCTCGCGCGTGTCGGGTGCGGCCACGGCGGGAGGCGCTACCAGATCTTCGACTTCACGTGCGCCTTGGAGCGCAGGACGATGTCGTTGATGGCGCGCTCGAAGAAGTTCGCCTGGGTGCTGATCTCCGCGCTCACGCGGCTCTTGTAGAGCGCGCGCCCCTCTTCCAGTTCCTCCTTGAGGACCTCGAAAAGGTTGTCCTGCTCGATGCCCTTGATGATCTTCTGCTCGTTGTAGAGCGAGATATCGGAGGCGATCGCGCGGGCGAGTCGCATCGCCTTGACCTTTTCCTCTTCCGTCATCGTGCCACTACTTAGGCACCCACCCCGTGCGAGTCAACTTTTCCCGCTGCACGGGAGGGGGCCTGGCCCACTGCCGGTCAACGGCCCGACCTGGCGGGTTTCTCGGAGAACAGCGCGAGGTAGCTCTTGGACACGCGCAGGGGGTCCAGCCCCAGCTCGCGGGCGAGGTTCATGAGGATGCCGCGCAGGTACACGGTGGTGGGCAGCGCGGTGTAGCGGTCCGCCTCCACGTTCTCCAGGTGACGCACGGAGATGCGGGTGCGGTCCGCGAGCTGCTGGAGGGTGAGGCCCCGGGCCTCGCGGACCCGGCGGAGCAGTTCGCCGTTGAACTCGGCGTCGGAGGGGAGGTCCAGTCCCCGGGGGCGGGCCTCGCGCACCTTGGCGGCCACCTGGGCCAGGGCGGACTCAGCGGTCGCGATGGCGGAGTCCTGCGCCAGGACCTGGGCGTCCCCCAGCTTGCGGGCCGCGGGGGCCTTCACGGCGCCCGGCCCCGTGGGGCCGGTGGGCGTCGGCTGCGCGTCGCTGGAGCCCGACGACAGGGGCCGCACGGCGTCGCGGGAGGCGCCGGTGGCTGGGGTCCGGGCCAGGGCGGTCGTGCTGGCGTCCAGGGCCGGGGCGGGGT
>JAFADT010000666.1 GCA_023424585.1 Pseudomonadota bacterium | reverse complement strand
CCGCGAAGCCTGGCGCCCCCGCCACCGCGCCCGCCGCGCCAGCCCCGGCCACTCCGCCGCCCGCGCCGGGCACGTCCCTGGCGCCCGTGGGCCTGCGCAACCCGGTGGACCTGTCCGCGGACCACGTCACCGGCGACCGCAACCAGGCGGTGCTCACCGGCAACGTGGTGGTGAAGCACCAGACCATGGACATCCGCTGCGACAAGATGACCGGCTACTACAACGCCACCCGCCAGGTGACGCGCGTGGTGTGCGCCGGCAACGTGCGCGCCGTGGACGGCGACCGGCAGGCCCGGGGCGAGCGCGCGGACTACGACGTGCCCTCGGGCGTGCTGGTGGTGACGGGCTCCCCGGAGGCCCGCCAGGGCAACACCTACCTGACCGGCACCAAGGTGCGCCTCATCCTGGGCAACGAGCGCCTGGAGGTGGAGAACGCCCGCATCCTCGTCGACTCGCCGGCCACCACCCCCCTCCCCGGTACCCGCAAGAGGGCCCCCGCGCCCAAGCCCACGGGCGGCACGGCGCCATGAGCGACGCGAAGCTGTTCGCCGAGGGGCTCCAGAAGTCCTTCCGCCGCCGCCAGGTGGTGCGCGACGTGTCCTTCAATGTCGCCCCCGGTGAGGTCGTGGGCCTCCTGGGCCCCAACGGCGCCGGAAAGACGACGAGCTTCAACATGGTGGTGGGCCTGGTGACGCCGGACGCGGGCCGGGTGCGCGTGGGCGACGAGGACCTCACCCACCTGCCCATGCACCGCCGCGCCCGCCGGGGCGTGGGCTATCTGCCGCAGGAAGCCTCCGTCTTCCGCAAGCTCACGGTGCGCCAGAACTTCCTCGCCGTGCTGGAGCTCCAGAAGGGGCTCACCGCCCAGGACCGCAAGCAGCGCGCGGACGCCCTCCTGCAGGAGTTCGGCCTCTCCCACGTCGCCGAGTCCTGGGGCGAGACCCTCTCCGGCGGCGAGCGGCGGCGCGCCGAGATCGCCCGCAGCCTCATCCCCGCCCCCCGCTTCATCCTCTTCGACGAGCCCTTCGCCGGCGTGGACCCCATCAACGTGGGCGACCTCCAGCGGCAGATCCACCTCCTGCGCGAGCGGGGCCTGGGCATCCTCATCACCGACCACAACGTCCAGGACACCCTGGGCATCTGTGACCGGGCCTACATCATCGCACAGGGGCAGATCCTGGAAGAGGGGACCCCCGAGCAGATCGCCGGCTCGGCCCGCGCCAGGGCCGTCTACCTGGGAGACCGCTTCCGCCTCCAGGCCCCGTGAAAACCCGCTCTTTCTGTGCGCCTCCAGATGCTCGCGGTGAAGTTGGCCCCGCTTTTGCGTCGACGTCTGAACATCTGCCAGGCAGGCAGGGGTTGGCACAACCTGTCGGATTTCCAGCGGATTTTTGACACTGCAAATCAGAAACCATGCGCTGGGGCACTGGACGTGGCCGGGGGGCCTTGTTAGGTTGGCACGGTCCTTGATTGGAACCTCCAATCAGGTGGCACGCAAGCCTTCTGGAGACGCCCCCACATGGCGATGGAACTCAAACAGAGCCTGAAGCTCGCCCAGCAGCTGGTGATGACGCCCCAGCTGCAGCAGGCCATCAAGCTCCTCCAGCTCTCGCGCATGGAGCTCCTGGACCAGGTCCGCGAGGAGATGGAGCAGAACCCCCTCCTGGAGCAGCCCGAGGAGGGCATGCCCGGCGAGGTGGCCGACAAGGAGCCCGGCGAGGCCTCGCTCGAAGCGGACAACACGGAAATCGCGCGAGACGTGGACCTGCCGTCGGCGACGCCGGAGACCGCCCAGGAGTTCAAGGCGGACGGCGAGGGCCCCCCGGAGATCGACTGGGAGTCCTACCTCAACAGCTACCAGTTCAACGAGCCCACCACCGCCTCCAACAAGGGCAACGTGGCCACGGACGACCTGCCGTCGTTCGAAGCCAACATGGTGAAGAAGGAGGACCTGGTCGACCACCTCCAGGAGCAGCTGGGCACGCTGCGGCTCAACGAGGCCGAGCGCCGCGTGGGCGTGCTCATCCTGGGGAACCTGGACGACGACGGCTACCTCAAGCTGCCGGAGGTGGAGGGCGACCCGCTCATCCGCCTGGCCAACGAGGCGGACGTGCCCATGCACGTGGCCGAGCGCACCCTCCGGCGCATCCAGAACCTGGAGCCCCGGGGCTGCGGCGCGCGCGACCTCCAGGAGTGCCTGCTCATCCAGCTGCAGGCGATGAAGGACCCGAACGCGGCGCTGCTGGGCCTCATCATCAAGCGGCACATGAAGTACCTGGAGAGCAAGAACCTGCCGGCCATCGCCAAGGACCTCAAGGTCACGTTGGAAGAGGTGGTCGCGGCGGCGAAGCTGCTCCCGAAGCTGGACCCGCGGCCGGGCCGCAACTTCAGCGGGGATGACGCGCAGTACATCACCCCCGACGTCTTCGTCTACAAGCTGGGGGACGACTACACCGTGGTCCTCAACGACGACGGCCTGTCCAAGCTGCGCATCTCCGGCATGTACCGGAACGCGCTCAAGACGGGCGCGGTGAGCCCCGGTCAGACGAAGGAGTTCATCCAGGACAAGCTGCGAAGCGCGATGTGGCTCATCCGCTCCATCCACCAGCGGCAGCGGACCATCTACAAGGTCACCGAGAGCATCGTGAAGTTCCAGCGGGACTTCCTGGACAAGGGCATCGCGCACCTGAAGCCGCTCATCCTGCGCGACGTGGCGGAGGACATCGGCATGCACGAGTCCACCGTCAGCCGCGTCACCACGAGCAAGTACGTGCACACGCCGCAGGGCATCTTCGAGCTGAAGTACTTCTTCAACTCGTCCATCGCGCGCGTGTCCGGCGAGGACACGGCCAGCGAGGCCGTGAAGCACCACATCAAGCAGCTCGTGTCGCAGGAGGACCCGCGCAACCCGTACTCGGACCAGAAGATCGTCGAGCTCCTGCGCGCGCAGGGCACCGAGATCGCCCGCCGCACGGTGGCCAAGTACCGCGAGGTGCTGGGCATCCTCCCCAGCAGCAAGCGCAAGAAGTACTTCTGAGCCGTCCGCCGCCGCCGGCCCTGCACGCCAGGGCCGGTTTGGGGCATGAAGCGGTCCATGGACCCTGTGCTCCCCTCCGATGTCGGCGTTCCCCGCCGCGCCCCCGCGCCGCTCGTCGTCCCGCCCGTCGTCCTGGAGGGGCGGGCGGCGCGGCTGGAGCCCCTGCGCCTGGACCACGTGCCCGCGCTCGCGGCGCTCTGCGAACCCGAAGTCTTCACCCACTTCTCCCGCGTGCTGCGCACGGAGGAGGACGTCGCGGACTACGTCTCCGCCGCGCTGCGGGCGGCCGCCGCGGGCACCGAGCGGCCCTTCGCCATCATCGAGCGGGCGAGCGGCGAGGTGGTGGGCACCACGCGCTACATGGAGATCTCCCGTGAGCACCGGACGCTCGAGATCGGCTCCACCTGGCTGGGCCGCCGGGCGTGGCGCACGCGGGTGAACACGGAGTGCAAGGCCCTGCTCCTCACGCACGCCTTCGAGGCGCTGGGCGTGATGCGCGTGCAGCTCAAGACGGACCGCCGCAACGCGCGCTCCCGGGCGGCCATCGAGCGCCTGGGCGCTTCCTTCGAGGGCATCCTGCGCCACCACATGCTGGTGCGCGGCGGCGTGGTGCGGGACAGCGCGTACTACGCGTTCATCGACACGGAGTGGC
This sequence comes from Pseudomonadota bacterium, assembly GCA_023424585.1. GTDB lineage: Bacteria > Myxococcota > Myxococcia > Myxococcales > Myxococcaceae > Corallococcus. The sequence goes on along the minus strand of JAFADT010000666.1, from coordinate 15,724 downwards.
CCGGCGTGAAGGCGCGGCTCGAAGGACTGCTGGCGCGGGAGTGATAGGGTGCCGGGCGCCATGACCTCCCCCCTCCCGAGCCCGCGTCGAACCCTCTCCCGCCTCACCGCCCTGGGGGCGCTCGTGGCGCTCACCGGCTGCGGCGGCGGTGAGACGCGGGTGATGACGCTGGCGGAGCTGTCGGACCGCTCGCTGACCTTCGCGCTGACGGACGTGGACGACGCGGAGACGCCGGACGCGCAGGGCGCGCACCGCTTCACCGTCAGCTACTCCGTGAAGGCGGACGGTCCGTGCTCGCGCTTCGCGGACGACGTGACGGCCACCCTCAACGGCCAGCCCATGACGCTGGTGCCGGGCAGCGCGTCGGACGTGGGCGGGCGCTCGGAGGCGTGTGAGAACAGCCGCGCCTACTTCAACTACGACCCGGCCGCCTGGGGCCGCGAGCCGGTGGAGGACATCGTCGTGCAGCTCCAGGACTCGAGCGGCACCGTGCGGCTGGTGGTCCGGAACGCCAAGGCCAAGCGCAAGTTCACGTTCCAGGGCGAGGGCGCTCCGGACAAGCTGCGCGTGGGGCAGTCCTATGACTTCCTCTGGGAGCCGTCCACGGAGGTGCCCGGTCCGGTGGAGGCGCTGCTCTTTCGCGAAGGGGGCCGCGCTCCCGGCGAGCTCGCCGTCGCGCAGGACGGCAACAAGGTCACCCTCCCCATCCCCGCGGGCACCCCGCAGGCGAACCACACCCTGACGCTGAGCGCGGACCTGGAGGGGGTCGTGGCCGAGTGCGCGGGCGTGGCGTCGTGCTCCGGCGCCATCTACCACGCGCAGGACTTCGTGCTGGCCGTGGTGCCCTGAGGCGCCCTGCGCCTGGGGGCCTCCAGGCGGGGGAGCCGGGCAGGCGGCCCGCGCGCGATTGCCGCTCCACGCCAGCGCCTCCACCGTGGGGGCAGAGCCTTCTCTTCCCACGGAGCGATGACATGGCCCGCAACCCCGACCCGCGCACCGCCGGTCCCCAGCCGCCCTTCCCGAAGCAGACGCAGCCCGCGCCCGGCCACGAAGGCCGCATGGAGCCGGAGCCCGACTACGGCGAGCAGTCGTACAAGGGCCTGGGCCGGCTGCAGGACCGCGTCGCGCTGGTGACGGGCGGCGACAGCGGCATTGGCCGCGCGGTGTGCCTCGCCTTCGCGCGCGAGGGCGCGGACGTGGCGTTCGCGTTCCTCAGCGAGGGCGACGACGCGGACCACACCCGACGCGTCATCGAGTCCTCCGGGCGTCAGGCGCTGCCGCTCGCGGGCGACCTGGCGCTGGAGGCCACCTGCAAGCGAATCGTCGAGGACACGGTGAAGCGCTTCGGGCGCATCGACGTGCTCGTCAACAACGCGGCCTACCAGGGCAAGGCGGTGGAGCGGTTCGAGGACCTGGACGCCGAGCGCGTGGAGCGCGCCTTCAAGGTCAACATCCTCGCGATGTTCCACCTGGTGAAGTACGCGCTGCCGCACATGAAGCCGGGCGCGACCCTCATCAACACCGCGTCCATCCAGGCGTATCAGCCCTCGCCGTCCATCCTCGACTACGCGTCCACGAAGGGCGCCATCGTGGCCTTCACCAAGGGCCTGTCGCAGGAGCTCATCGGCCGGGGCATCCGGGTGAACGCCGTGGCGCCGGGCCCCGTGTGGACGCCGCTGATTCCACAGTCCTACGACGGGGAGAAGGTGCGGGAGTTCGGCGGGAACTCGCCCACGGGGCGGCCCGCGCAGCCCGCGGAGCTGGCGCCCTCCTACGTGTTCCTCGCGTGTGACGAGTCGCGCTTCGTCAACGGGGACATCCTCGGCGTCACCGGAGGCATGTTGCTGGCCTGAGCGCCACGCACTCGGGGTGGGGGATTGCCGTCCGGAAAATGAGGCCCGGGTCGGAATCCCCACCGCCTGCCCGGCAGCGGACACAAGACGTGTCCTCTGGCGGTCGCTTGCGCGAGCGCGAGCCGTGAACGGGAAGTTCCAACCTGGGGGACCGGGTTGCTTTCGGCGTGGGCTCCGTTTCTGATCTGTGACGGAGCTTACCTCTCTCCCTAGGAGGCAGCCACGCATGCAGCTCAACATCACCTTCCGTCAGTTCGGAGCGTCGGATTCGCTGAAGGAGTACGCCCGTGAAAAGGTCGAGCGGGTGAACCGACTGCTGGACCGGGCTGGTGAGGCCCACGTGGTGCTGTCGATGGAGCGGCACCTGCACCATGCGGACATCACCATCCACTCGGGCGCCTGGATCCTCCGGGGGCGTGAGAAGAGCGATGACATGTACGCGTCCATCGACCTGGCGATGGACAAGATCGAACGCCAGCTGCGCCGCTACCGGGACAAGCTCAAGTCGCACCACGGCCGTGAGAAGGTCCACCACCGCCAGGACCTGGTGAAGGTCCGCCACGACATCTTCGAGGTCCACGACGAGGAGTCCGCCGAGGCCGCGCCCGCCGAGGTCGCGCCCATCCCCTCCTCGCCCGCCGCCCAGGCGCCGGTGGCCGAGTCGGGCGTCGCCCGCCTGGTGCGCACCACGCACCTGGCCATCCAGTCGCTGTCCGTGGATGACGCGGTGATGCAGATGAACTTGATGAACAACGACTTCTACGTGTTCCAGAACCAGCAGTCCCAGGCGCTGTCCATCGTGTACCGCCGCAAGGAAGGGGGGTTCGGCCTCATCGAGCCGCACCTGCCCGCCGCGCCGGTGGCAGCCACCGGCACCTGAGCGGCCGGCTGGGAACCGGGTCCGGGGGCCTCCCCGGCCCGGGCCCGGGATGGGGCAACGCCCGGGCTGACGCGCAGTGAGCGAAGCGCCTGTGACCGCCCAGGCGACCCTTGCGCGAATCCAGAGTGAGGAGTAATTGCCGGCCGAGGAATCATTGCCGGCCCGGAGCGCCAGTGCGGGAGCGCCATTGAGAATCGCCGATTTCCTCAGCCCCCAGGCGGTCGTCGCGGACATGCAGTCCAAGACGAAACCGGAGGTGCTGCGCGAGCTGAGTGCCACGTTGGCGCGGGCGCACCCGACGCTGCGCGAGGACCGGCTGGTGGCGGTGCTCCAGGAACGCGAGAAGCTGGGCAGCACGGGCATTGGCGAGGGCGTGGCCATTCCGCACGGCAAGCTGGCGGGCATGGACAGCCTCCAGGCGGCCTTCGGCGTGTCGCGCGCGGGGGTGGACTTCGAGTCCATCGACGGCAAGCCCACGCACCTGTTCTTCGCGCTGGTGGCGCCGGAGAACAGCGCGGGGGTGCACCTGAAGGCGCTGGCGCGCATCTCGCGGCTGTTCAAGAACCCGCGCTTCCGGGCGGCCATCCTGGAGGCGCCCACGGCCGCGGACATCCACTCCCTCATCGTCCAGGAAGACGCGCGGCCCTGAGGGCCTGACCGGAGACGCCCCGCATGGACGTCGTCCTGCGTCCCATCAACGATCGCTTCTTCCACGAGCAGGTGCTGCCCTTCTTCACGCGCGCCATGGGGGATGCGTGCGGCGCGCTGGAGGCGCTCGCCAACCACCTGGGGGACGCGCAGGCGTTCACCCTCTGCCAGCGGCTGGCCTCGTCGGCGTTGCCGGGGGGCGTGGGGTCGGTGGACTCGGACGGGTGGATGGACCTGGTGGACCGGCTGGTGTTCCAGCCCTGGCGCGAGGCGCCCGGCGGCTGGGAGGTGGGCGGCGCTCCCGGCGGCTACGCGGACGAGTGGGACGAGGCGCTGAACCTGGCGCTGATGGTGGAGGACCCGGCCTATCCCTACTGGGACATGAAGGCGGCGCGCGTGGTGCGGGACAACTTCCGCCGGCGCCCCCCGGGTGAGCAGGGGCTGGCGTCGCTCCTGGCCGGGCAGTGGGACCCCTTCCCGGAGTTCCCGCCGGACCGCGTCTTCGTCACGCAGGGCCGGGGCGAGTACGCGGTCCGTGAGCGGTTCGCGTTCGCGGACTGGGCCTGGCGGCCGGCGAAGACGGTGCTGCACTGGCAGGTGAACCTGCCGCGCAAGCTGGAGCGGCTGCTGACGCGCGAGCAGGAGCGCCTCAAGCTGCCGACGTTGCCGGAGCGCGACGAGGTGCTGGGCTACTGGACGGGGAGGCTGCCCCAGCCGCCGCCCTTGTCCGTGCTGTTCTCCGGCCTGGGCCCGGGCGCGGCCACGTGGATCCGCGAGCTGGGCGCGCTCACGCTGCACCTGCGCACCGCCGCGCAGACGAAGCAGGGCCTGGCCGCGCTGGTGACGCGCGGGACCACCGTGCGGCTGTGAGCTGACGGCCCGGGGCCTGGGCGGCGCTTCCCGGGTTTCCTTGTCCTGCTGTTCCCGGCCATGCTCCGGGCCATGCGCCACTTCTTGTCTCCGGTGGGGGCCCTGCTCCTCGTCGCCGCCGCGTTGCTGACGGGCGGCTGCTCCTCCTCGAAGAAGGCGGAGGCTCCGCGCACGGACCCCACGTCCCTCCCTGGGGCGGACGCGGCCTACGCGGTGGGGGTGACGCAGTCGCTGATCTATGAGGACGCGGTCCGTCACCGCACGCTGAGGCCGGTGGTCTGGTACCCGGTGGCCCCCGGCACGCCGATGGACGACCGCGCGCCGTCGGACCTGTTCAAGCCCTTCTACGGCGCGAAGGACGCACCGCTGTCGGACGCACGAGAGCGCTGGCCGGTGGTGCTGCTGTCACACGGCAGTGGTGGCTCGGTGATGGACCTGTCGTGGTTCGGCTCGAACCTGGCGGCGCACGGCTTCGTCGTCGTGGGGGTGAACCACCCGGGCAACACCTACGGAGACACGAGCCCGGAGGGCTTCGCGCGCGCCTACGAGCGTCCGCGGGACTTCACGGTCATCCTGGACCACCTGTTGAGGGATCCGAAGTGGGGCCCGCGAGTGGACCCGGAGCGCATCGGCGCGTCGGGGCACTCCATGGGGGGATACACGGCGCTGGCGCTGGTGGGGTTGAACCTGAACCTGGAGTGGATCGAGAAGCGCTGCAAGACGCCGGGCACTCGCGAGGAGGTAGGGTGCGAGGCGCTGCGCGACGTGGACTACAGCCGCATCGACATGAAGCTCGCGCGAGCGTCGTACCTGGACCCGCGAGTGAAGGCCGCGTTCGCGATGGCGCCGGGCATGGCGGCTTCCTTCGAAGCGAGAGACACCGCCGACATCCAGAGGCCCGTGGAGCTGGTGCTCGCGAAGGGCGACGAGCTGATGCCGCATGAAGCCCACGGCATGCACCTGGCAGGGCTGCTGCCGCCCGCGACCACGACGACGGTGGTCCTGGACGACGCCGGCCACTTCACCTTCCTGCCCGAGTGCTACCCGAAAGGCTTCGACGTCATCGCGCTGCTGTGCCGTGACCCGGTGGCGGGAACGCGCCCGGCCTCGCACGCACGGACGAACGCGGAGGGCGTGGCGTTCTTCCTCCGCGCGCTGGACGTGCGCTGATCAGGCCGGAGGCGCGGCCTTCGGTGGGCTCTCCAGGAGGATGGTGACGGGCCCGTCGTTCACGAGCGCGACCTTCATGTCCGCGGCGAAGACGCCGGTGCCCACGGTGAGGCCGCGCTGGCGCAGCGCCTCGCAGGCTCGCTCGTAGAGGGCCCTGGCGCCGACCGGCTCCATCGCGTCGATGAAGCTGGGCCGGCGGCCCTTGCGCGCGTCGCCATAGAGCGTGAACTGGCTCACGACGATGAGGTGCTTGGACGTGTCCTCCAGCGACAGGTTCATCTTGCCGTCGGCGTCCTCGAAGATGCGCAGCGTGGCCAGCTTGTCCACCATCCACGTGAGGTCCGCGTCGGTGTCGCCCTTGCCCACGCCCAGGAGCACGAGCAGGCCCGGGCCCATCTCGCTCACGCGCTTCCCGTCCACCGTCACCGACGCTTCCAGCACCCGCTGCACCACGGCCTTCATGTCTTCGTCACCTCCGCCCCTGCTTCCTGCCAGGGACGCCTGGGGCCTTCAAGTCACCGCCCCTCGTGGCGCGGATCCATCGCGTCGCGCAGCGCATCGCCCAGCAGGTTGAAGCCCAGCACGGTGAGCGCCAGCGCGATGCCTGGAAAGAGGGCCACGTGCGGTGCCACCAGCAGGTACTGCGTCCCCTGGTCCACCAGCGCGCCCCACGACGGCGTGCCCGGCGGGACCCCCAGCCCCAGGAAGCTCAGGGACGCCTCCGCGACGATGGCGCCCGGCAGCGCGAACGTCGCCTGCACGAGCAGCGGCCCGGCCGCGTTGGGCAGCAGATGCCGCACGAGGATGCGGCCCGGGCCGCTGCCCAGGGCCCGCGCCGCCTGCACGTAGTCACGCTCGCGCAAGGTGAGCACCTGTCCGCGCGTCAGCCGCGCGTAGCCCGTCCACCCGGTGAACGAGAGCGCGAACACCACGTTGGCGAGGCTGGGGCCCAGCACCGCCGTGATGAACAGCGCCAGCAGGATGCCGGGGAACGCGAGCAGCACGTCCACCAACCGCATCAGCGCTTCGTCCACGAGCCCGCCCGCATAGCCCGCGATGCCGCCCAGCGTGATGCCCACCGCGGCGGAGAGCACCACCGCGAAGAAGGACACCTCCAGCGACACGCGCGCGCCGTACAGCACGTGCGTGAGCACGTCGATGCCGTTCTCCCCCGTGCCCAGCAGGTGGCCGGACGTAGGGGGCGACAGCTCGCGCGTGAGGTCGATGGCGTCCGGCGCATGAGGGCTGAGCCACGGCGCGAACAGCGCGGTGAACACCCAGACGCACGCCACGGCCCACCCGAACCGGGCGCCCCACGAGCGCAGCCGGAGGCGATGGGCCGCGCTCATGAGCGCCTCCGCACACGTGGGTCCACCCACGCATAGGCGAGGTCGGTGAGCGTGTTGACCAGCACGTAGCAGAACGTGAAGAGGAGCACCGTGGCGCGCACGGTGTTGTAGTCGCGCTTCTCGATGGCGGTGAGCAGCAGCGTGCCCATGCCCGGCCACGCGAACACCTTCTCCGTCACGATGGCGCCGCCCAGCAGCGCGCCGAACTCCAGGCCCAGCACGGTCACCAGCGGCAGGAGCGCGTTGCGGAACGCGTGCTTCCACAGGACCGCGCGGGGCGACAGGCCCTTGGCCCGGGCCACCGTGACGTAGTCCTCGCGCAGGGCCTCCAGCATCGTCGCGCGCGTCATCCGCGCGAGGAACGCGGCCAGCGCGGTGCCCAGCGTGAACGCGGGCAGCACCAGGTGCCGCCACGACTCCGCGCCCGACACCGGCAGCCAGTCCAGCTTCAGCGCGAACAGGATGATCAGCACCGGCCCCAACCAGAAGCGGGGCAGGGCGACACCCGCCACGGACACGCCCATCGCCGCCGCGTCCACGGGCGTCCCCCGCCGCGCCGCCGCCATCACGCCCAGGGGCAGCGCCAGCACCAGGGACACCGCCATGGCCGCCACCGTGAGCAGCAGCGTGTAAGGCAGCGCCGCGCCCAGGGCCGGCAGCACCTTGCGCTGGAACGGAGGCAGCGACGTGCGCAGCTCGCCAGTGGCCAGGTCTCGGGCGAACGTCCAGAGCTGCGCGTACCACGGCAGGTCCAGCCCCACGGCCTGCCGCAGCGCCGCGCGGTCCACCTGCGTCGCCTGCTCGCCCAGCATCACGTCCACCGGGTCGCCGGGCACGAGGTGCAGGAACAGCGACACGAGCAGCAGCGCGCCCACCATCGCGATGCCCGCGGACACGAGCCTCCGGGTCACGGTGTGTCTCCGCGCCCGGGCGTCACTTCCCGCGCCTTCGCCAGGGGCAGCAGCAGGCCGTGCGCGCTGGGCTCGAAGTCCGCGAGCCGCGAGGACACCACCGCGATGCTGGCCTCATGCCACAGCGGGATGACGGGCAGCACCGCGTCCAGCTCCTGCTGCGCCTCCGCGTACAGCGTCCTCCGCTCCTCCCGCGTCGCCTGCGTCGCCGCGTCCAGCACCCGGTCCAGCGTTGGAGCCTTCAGCGCGCCCCGGTTGAACCCACCCCAGTGGTTCTCCGGCCCCGGGACGTTCGCGGAATGGAACGCGCCCCGCAGCAGGTCCGGCTCCATCACCGCGGCCCACTTCAACGTGAACAGCTCGAAGCGCCCCCGGCGCACGTCCTCGAAGAACGTGCCGAACTCCAGCGCCCGCACCTCCACCGCGATGCCGCCCTGCGCCAGCTGCTCCTTGAGCACCAGCGCCACCGCGCGACGGAAGCGGTCCGTGCTCGTCTTGAAGGTGAAGGACAGCCGCGGCCGTCCCCCGGGCCCGTCCGGGTCCGGATACCCCGCCGCGTCCAGAAGCCGGGCCGCCGCCTCCGGCGCGTAGCCGCACCCCGGCGTGGGCGTGAAGGCCCAGTGCTCGCGAGGCAGCATGCTGGACGCGGGCTCCGCCAGGCCGTGCAGCTTGTGCTCCACCAGCGGGCGCACGTCGATGAGGTGGCACAGCGCCTGGCGCACGCGCGCGTCCGCGAGCGGCCCCTCGCGCAGGTTGAGCCCCAGGTACGTGAAGCCCGTGCCCGGCTTCGTCACCACGCGCAGGTGGGGCGCCTCGCGCAGCGCGGGCAGCACCGCCGGGGACACGCCGTTCACCACCAGGTCCGCGCGGCCCTTGAGCAGCTCCAGCACCCGCGTCGTCTCGTCCCGCACCACCCGGAACGTCAGCCGCGACACGGCGGGCCTCCCCGCGTACCAGCCCTCGAAGGGGACCAGCGTCAGGTGCTCCTCGTCCGGCCACGACTCGAACCGGAACGGGCCCGCGCCCACCGGGTGCGCGCCTTGCGCCTCGATGTCTCCGGGCCCCGCGCGCTCCTCGGGCAGGATGGCCGCGGACAGCTCCGCGAGCAGCGGCGCGTACGGCCGCTTCAGATGGAAGCGCACCGTGCGGGCATCCACCACCTCCACCCGCTCCAGCGGCTCGTAGCGCTCGCGCTTGGGGCTGCCCAGCTTCGGATCGCGCAGGGCGTCGAAGGTGGCCTTCACGTCCTCGGCGGTGAGGGCGCTCCCGTCGTGGAAGGTCAGGTCCGGGCGGAGGACGAACTCCACCACCGTCGCCGAGACCTCACGGAAGGACTCCGCCAGCTGGGGCACCGGCCGGCTCGCGTCATCGAAGGTGATGAGCCCCGGGCTGACGAGCTGCGCCAGCCGCTGTCCATGGGCCGTGAGGGCGAAGCGGTCATCCAGACTGTCCGGCGGGGCCTCCAACAACACCGTGATGCCCGCGGGGGGCGCCGGGTCGCGGCACCCAGCGCCCAGCACCAGCGCCAGCGCGAGGACGAACACCCGGGTGGCACGGGAGGGCAGGGGAGGCATGGCGTCTGTCACGAGGTGGATGTCAGGCGGGACGTCCATGCTGCGCCAGCCGTCTTCCTGTTTCCAGGAAGCAGGCAGGCGGGCAGGGGCATGATGGACGTGGATCCACTCCCCACCCTTGCCGCCCCTTTCCTCCCTTCTTCATAATGGATTCGCGACTTCCCTGGAGCGTGCGTGCAGGTTTTTCGAACCAGACCCTTCTGGGCAGCGACCGCCATTGCCTTGTGGCTGCCTTCCGTCACCCTGGCCGCGTCGCCGTCCGCCGAGAAAAAGGCTGAGCGCGAGGCGCTGAAGAACGCGCTCGTGCAGGTGATGCAGCGCACCGCGCTCAAGAGCAGCCGCGTGGGCGTCCACATGCAGAGCCTGGACGACGGCACCGTGGTGTTCAGCCACAACGCGGACGAGCTGCTCAACCCCGCCTCCAACGTGAAGCTCGTCACGTCCTCCGCGGCGCTCGTCTCCCTGGGGCCGGAGTACCGCTACGAGACGGAGTTCCTCGTCGACCCGGAGCTGCCCGCGGACGGCAAGGTCAAGACGCTCTACGTGCGCGGCAAGGGCGACCCCACCGTCACCACCGAGCGCCTCTACAGCATGACCTCCGAACTGCTCCACGCGGGCCTCAAGGAGGTGCAGGACATCGTCGTGGACGACTCCTGGTTCGACGCGGAGCGCACCCCGCCCGGCTACGACCAGGAGGACTCCGACCGCGCGTACATGGCGCCCACCGGCGCGGTGAGCCTCAACTGGAACGCGGTCGCCGTCTACGTGCGCTCCGCCCCCGGCGGCAAGGCCGCGGTCGACATGGAGCCCCCCAGCGACTACTTCGTCGTGGACAGCGCCGTCACCAGCGGCCCCGGCCGCGCGCGCCGTGTGTCCGTGAAGTCCGCGGCCTACGGCGACAGGCAGAAGATCACGGTCAAGGGCCAGGTCCCCGACGAGCGCGGCCCCGTGAGCGTCTGGAAGAAGATCGACAACCCGCCCATGTACTTCGGCGGGACGCTCAAGCAGCTGCTCGTGTCGCGCGGCGTGAAGGTGCGGGGCAAGGTGAAGCTGGGCCTGACGCCGTCCCGCGCGAAGGTCGTGCACGTGTCCCAGTCCGACACGTTCGACATCGTCCTCAAGCGCCTCAACAAGCTGTCCAGCAACTTCGTCGCGGAGACGCTCCTCAAGACGATGGGCGCGGAGCTGCGCGGCTCGCCGGGCTCGTTCGCCAAGGGCATCGACGTGGTGGAGGAGTTCCTGGCCCGCGACGTGGGCATCCCGCGCGGCACCTACGTGATGAAGAACGGCAGCGGCCTCAACGACGCCAACCGCTTCTCCACCGCGCAGGTGGACCGGCTGCTGCGCCACATGTACGAGCGCTTCCCGCTGGCCCCGGAGTACCTGTCCTCGCTGGGCATCGCCGGCAAGGACGGCACGCTCAAGTACCGCTTCGACGGCACGGACGCCGTGGGCCGGCTGCGCGCCAAGACGGGCACCCTGGAGGGCGTCTCCGCGCTCAGCGGCTACGTGCAGTCTGCGGGCGGGGAGAAGTTCTCCTTCTCCATCATGGTCAACGACTACGCGGGCCGCGCCGGCCCCGTCGTCGCGGGCATGGACGCCCTGGGCGCCGCCGTGGCCGCCACCGGCTCCACGCTGGGGCCGGGCAACGCGCTGGCCTCCCTCAATGAGGGCCAGAAGGCGCAGGGCGGCCTGCCGGACATCGCCAACCGCGTGAAGACCTACCTGGAGCTGGGCAAGCAGCGCGATCAACGCAACATCGGGTTCCTGCGCACCGCGTGGCGCAGCGAGCGCGACCCCGCCGTGCGCGCCGTGCTGGCGGAGAGCCTCTACCAGTCCAACCCGCACGACTACCTGGGCACCCGCACGCTGCTGGACAGCTACTCCGCCACGGACGACGTCTACGGCCGCCTGCGCCAGGTGGCCCGCGCCCTGTCCGTGGGCGTGCCCGGCGTGAGCAGCATGGTGGAGCTGGCCTCCGGCGGAAACACGGAGGCCCTGGCCCGCGTGCTGGAGCTGTGCCGCGCGGCCGGCGTCGCCCAGGACCTCCAGGCCCAGGAGGAGCTGGCGGACGGCCTGGGCGAAGTGGCCCGCACGGCCCCGGACGAGCTGGTCGCCGCCCTGCGCGCCGCCAGCCCCGTCGAGCGCGACGCCACCGTGCCGCTCCTCGCCCAGGGCCTGGTGAAGGCCGGGGACACCACCCACCCGTTCTGGAAGTCCCTGCGCAAGCTCGGCTCCGGGGGAATGGACCCGCAGCTCGTCGCCTTCGCCAAGGGGCTGGACTCCACGCTCACCACCCAGATGGCCGAGGCCCGGGCCTCCCCGCGCGCCCAGCCCGTCCAGGTGGTGGCCCCCGCCTCCGCCACGCCCAACGTGGTCCCTGCCTCCGGCGTCCTCCGCCCGGGCGGGTAGGCCCCCTGGGGCAGCTCCGCCCGCCCGGACCGCAGGCGTCCGGGCGGTCCCGCCGTCCTGCCGGCTCGCCTCACGCCCAACACCCCGGAATCCTTGAGGCTTCCCGCCCGGGGAGCAGGCGGGCGTCCGCCCAGACCGTCCCCGGCCGGTTTCTAGCGGGGGGAATGTCAGTGGTGGATGCTATGGGCTGAAGGACCTGTCGGGGCGTGTGGCCCCGGAGGTTGTGCCTGGCCCTCGGTGGGCCGGGTATCGGGAGGAAACATGGCTGGAGGCGTGAACAAGGTCATTCTCATCGGCAACCTCGGGGCGGACCCCGAAGTGCGCTTCACCCCGGGCGGTCAGGCCGTGGCGAACTTCCGCATCGCGACGAGCGAGAGCTGGAACGACAAGAACGGCCAGAAGCAGGAGCGCACCGAGTGGCACCGCATCGTCGTCTGGGGAAAGCTCGCGGAGCTGTGCGGCGAGTACCTCAAGAAGGGGCGGCAGTGCTTCGTCGAAGGCCGTCTGCAGACGCGCGAGTGGATGGATAAGGAGAACAGGAAGAACTACACCACCGAGGTCGTCGCCACCTCCGTCACCTTCCTCGGCGGCCGTGACGCCGGTGAGGGCTACAGCGGCGGCAACGGCGGCGGGCGCCGGCAGCAGGGCCGCGACGACTACGGCCAGCCGCCCCCCATGGACGACGGCGGCGGCATGGGCGGCAACCCCGGCGGCGGGGAAGACGACATCCCGTTCTAACGCCGTGGGGGCTCCCCCCTGAAAAGCGAACCGGCCGCTCCTGGCTATCAGGGGCGGCCGGTCGTGTCTCCAGGGGCCGGCCTTCAAGGGCCCGGCCTCACTGCGCTCTTCGTCAGCCGGCGTCCATGCCCGTCGGGCCGTACGCCGCGCCCGCCGTGTAGAGGGCGTAGATGGCGCCCCAGGCCATGGCCAGGAGGATGAGGAAGATGAGGATGGAGAAGGGCTCGAAGCGGCGCATGGAGCGGTCGCTCGCGAAGATGCCCCAGCCCATGGCGAAGGTCTGGAGGCCGTTGGCCAGGTGGTACGCGGTGCCCAGCGTGCCCAGCAGGTAGACCATCAGCGTGGGGCCGTGGAAGTGCATCTCCCGCGCGATGTCCACGAAGGGCTCCGCGTGGCCCTCCACCAGGCGCGGGTGCAGGAAGGCCAGCCAGATGTGGGCGCCCAGGAACGCGAGCACGCCCAGGCCCGCCACGCGCTGCACGAGGTACTTGAGGTTGCCGTAGTTGTTGTACGCGAGGTTGTTCGGCTTGAAGCTGAAGATGCGCACCATGCCCCACGCGGCGTGGATGAGCAGCGGCAGCATGACGATGATGAACGTGAACGCCTGGGCGAACGGGTTCGCGTACTCCGTCACCGACTTTTCCCAGGCCGTCGCGCCGTAGAAGGCGGACAGGTTGTCCCACAGATGGTTGATGACCCAGATGCTCAGGGGCACCACGGCGAGGAACGACCCCAGCCGCGACTTCAGCAGGGGCGTCCGGTCGGTGATGGCTTCGGCGGTGGCTTGGGTGCTCATCGAGTCTCCAGCGGGGCGCGCGGATGGGTGGGGTGAAGACCCCCGCGAGCCCAAGTCAGGGCCTGGGTGCTACGGCCAACGGGCGGTTTATAGCCGTTCCACCCCGCCGGCTGGATTTCTTCCGCATCCGCCGCCGCCGCCCGCGCCAGCCGGGGAACACCGACTCATAAGCCCGGGCGATGCCAGCCCCCCGCCCTGACTGCTGGCCGCCAGGCGGGCGTCCCGTCCCCGTCCCTCTTCCATTGGCGGGCGCGGACGGGTGGGGCACGCTAACCAGCCCTATGCCCGATGAGCTTGTCAGTGGATTGTTGAAGGCGTCGGACCTGCGCCTGGTCCTGGCCACCACCGGGGACCTGTCCCGCCAGGCCCGCGCCACGCACCAGAGCATGCCGGCCGCCGCCGCCCTCCTGTCCCAGGGGCTCACCGCCGCCGCCCTCATGGGCTCGCTCCGCAAGGGCACGGACTCCCGGATCAACCTGCAACTGGAGTGCGACGGCCCCCTGCGCGGCCTCTTCGTGGACGGCGACGCGAACGGCGTCGTGCGCGGCTACGTGAAGAACACGCTGGTGGAGTACTCGGGCGCGGAGGGCCGCTACCACTGGCGCCCGGTGCTGGGGAACCGGGGCTTCCTGTCCGTGCTGCGCGACCAGGGCGGCGGCGAGTACTACCGCTCGTCCGTGGAGCTGGAGCACTTCGACCTGGTGGCGGACCTGGAGCGCTACTTCCACCAGTCGGATCAGGTGCCCTCGCACCTCCTGATGGCGCAGCTGCCCGGCCTGGTGGACGGCCAGGAGGATCCGCTGGCCACCGTGGTGGGCCTGCTGGTGCAGCCCCTGCCCGACGGGGACAAGGAGGCCTTCCGCGCGCTGGGCACCCGCCTGGGGGCGCAGTTCCAGGCGGCCGTGCAGGCGCACGCGCGGGACGGGGCGGTGACGCTCCTGCGCTCGCTGGTGCCGGAGGCGGACCTGGAGGTCATGTCGCGCTATCCGCTGCGCTTCACCTGCTCGTGCAGCCGCGACCGCGTGAAGCTCGCGCTCCTGGCCATGGGCCGCGAGGAGCTGCAGGACCTCCTGGAGAAGGAAGGCCAGGCGGAGGCCACCTGCCAGTTCTGCACGACGCGCTATGTCATCCCGGGCGCGGAGATCCAGCAGATGCTGGTGGAGGGCAGCGCCTGAGCCCGCCCCCGCGGACGGGGCCGCTGTCCTGAAGACAGACATCCTTATCGCACCGGAGGATGTTTCAGCGCCTCACATCCACCGGTGGAGCAGGCGCGGCGGTTGTGGCGGGGTCGCGATGCTCGGGATATGACAGGGCCGCCGCATCTCACCCGGAGCTTTCGTCGTGGCCATCAAGCGGGCAGCGCCGCCGAAGTCCCAGGACCCTCGCAACCCTTCCTCGAAGTCCGTGTCCTCCTCCACCCAGAAGGAGGGGGCGGAGAAGCTCGTCTCCATCCCCAATGACATGGTGCTGGCGCCGCAGGTGGAGGCCCCGCGCCAACCCACCGGCCGCGACCAGTCCCGGCACAGGTCCACGGGCGTGGTGGAGCTGTCGTGGGCGGAGTTCGACCGGCGGGTGCAGGCGCTGGCGCGCACCATCCGTCAGGCGTGGGAGCCGCAGGCGGTGGTGGGCGTGGCCCACGGCGGCGTGTTCGTGGGCGGGGCGCTCGCGGGCGCGCTCGGCTGCGAGTTCTTCCCCGTGCGCATCAGCCGCCGCAGCCGCGACAAGGCCGAGCGCTCCCTGGAGCGCGGCCAGCCCCAGGTGAGCGAGGAGATGCCCCGGGAGCTCAAGGGCCGCCGCGTGCTCATCGTGGACGACATCGCGTCCAGCGGGGACACGCTGGAGCTGGCCTCGGCGCTCGCGCGCAAGGTGGGCGCGACGGAGATCCGCACCGCGTGCCTGATTGCGCGGCCGGAGGGCTTCACGCCGGACCACGTGGGGCTGTCCACGGACTCGCTCTTCGTCTTCCCGTGGGACTACCAGCCGGTGATGGGCGACGCGCACCTCGACGACGACCCGGACAAGGCCGGGGCCTGAGTCCTGCGGCAAGGGCGCGGACGCGGCGATGATCATCGGGACGGCGGGGCACATCGACCACGGCAAGACGTCCCTCGTGAAGGCGCTGACGGGCACCGACACGGACCGGCTCCCGGAAGAGAAGCGCCGGGGCATCACCCTGGAGCTGGGCTTCGCCCACCTGCCGCTCCCGGGCGGACCGGTGGCGGGCGTGGTGGACGTGCCCGGCCACGAGCGCTTCGTGAAGGCCATGGCCGCGGGCGCGGGCGGCGTGGACCTGGCGGTGCTGGTGGTGGCGGCGGACGAGGGCGTCATGCCCCAGACGCGCGAGCACCTGGACATCTGCCGTCTGCTGGGCGTGAAGGCGGGCGTCGTCGCGCTCACCAAGGCGGACCTGCTGGAGGGCCTGGGCGACGACTGGCGCGCGCTGGTGGAGGCGGACCTGGCCGCGCTCACCGCCGGCACCTTCCTGGAGGGCGCGCCCGTGGTGCCGGTGTCCTCGCGCACGGG
>JAFADT010000663.1 GCA_023424585.1 Pseudomonadota bacterium | reverse complement strand
GCGGCCGGCCGAGCGGCCCGGCGGGTAGAGCGCGACGTCCACGCGCGCGCGCAGCAGCCTGCGGCGCTCCGCCAGCATCGGGTCGTCCAGCGCCTCCTCCCACGACGCCTCGCGCGCATACGCGGCGAGGTCCCCCTTGCGGTCCACGAGGATGGCGGGGATGCCCTGGATGAGCAGTTGCTCGACCAGGTTCAGGGCGAGCGTCGTCTTGCCGCTGCCGGGACCTCCGAGGAAGGCGCTGTGCTGCTTCAGCTCGTCCGCCTGGATGTGGACGGTGTTGGCGAAGACGCCTTCGGAGACGCCCACGCGCATCTGGCCCTTGGGGCCATCGTCCTTCGTCGGCTTGCTGGCCGCGGCGGCGGCACCCTCCCGCTTGACCGGGAGGATCGGCCCTGCCGGAGTCACCTCCCACTCGGTCTCGCCATCGGACACGATGGACTCCTTGCCGGCGCCGGGCTTGACCTTCACGGGGGAGGGCGGCGTGACCGTGGCGGGGGCGTGCTTCTCCAGGGCCAGCAGGTCCTGGATGCCCTGGAGCCGCGTCACCGGCCGGGCCACGCGGCTCCAGCCGAGGAACGCGGACTCCGCCTGCTGCTTACGGAACGCCTGCAACGCGAGCAGCTCGCGCAGGTCGCTGGGGCTGACCACCGCCCGCCGTCCGCCCCTGCGCTGGAGCACGGCGGTCTGCTCCGCCACCAGCGTGCCCAGGGTGCCGGGGAACTCCGTGGTGCGCACCAGCACGGGCAGGCTCCGGGCCGCGGTCCTGAGCGCGGTCGCCATCTGCCGGCCCAGGTGCCCCCCTCCCGGGCTCTTGTTGCAGATCACGACGCGGAGCTTCGCGTCGCCCGGCTGGGCCGTGACGTCGACGGTGTCATCGTCACAGTGCTTCGCCTTGAACCGGCTGGCGTCGCCCAGCTCCTCCCCGCTCACCTGGATGCTCCAGGCCAGCAGCGCGGCGAGCTCCGCGTTGCCCTCCGGCACCCGCGCCTTGAAGTTGGCCTTGAAGTCCGTCCAGGCCTGATCCAGGTCCGGCGCGGCGGGCTGGGCGACGGGCGCCGCCGTGACGGGCCTGCTCCTCTCCGGCAGCGGGAACTCCGCCGGCAGCTTGCCGTCCTGGATGCCGCGCTCCCGGTAGCGGTGGCAGGCATTGAGCACGTCGCGCGTGCGCTGGCCGCTCAGCAGCTCGAAGCCCTGGGCGGGGATGGGGTAGGTGGGCTGGGCCGGGTTGAACGGGACGCCCTGCTGTTCATACAGCGCCTTCAGCCGGCGGGTCGCGATGTCCCGCGCGGTCTGCGCGGTGGCGTTGAGCTCCAGGTCCACCGGCTCGGGGTTCTGCTCGATGCGGTCGAGCATCGCGCGGTTGAGCTGCCCGCGCATCGAGATCCAGAAGTCCGTCAGGCAGCAGACCACCACGATGGCTGACGGCACCTGGCCCGCCAGCGCCACCAGGCTGTTCATCGCGCGGCGGAGCGAGGGCTCCATCTGCGGCCGCTCGCTGAAGTCCTTCATGTCCTCCACCTGGTCCACGCAGAGGACCATCGCCTGCCCGAAGATGCCCATGAGCTGGCCCAGCTGGATGAGCATCCGGCTGGGGGACTCCTCGGAGGTGCGCGGCACCAGGTTGCCGATGATGGCCCGGTCCTCGGCCGACATCTCCTCGCAGCGCAGCCACTGCACGATGCGGTGGTGGAAGCGGGCCTCGCGGCGCTGGAGGCAGAGCAGCGCGCGCAGCAGGTTGACGTCGATCTGCCGGAAGTCCGGATCCGCGTGCAGATCATCCGCGACCGCCCGGATGTTGCCGTGGAGGTCCTCGTCGCTCAGCAGGTCCTCGTCCGGGATGTTGGCCGCGAAGATGTTCGTGCAGCGGTCCAGCACGGCCTTCGACAGCAGCATCAGCCCGGTCTCCTCGACCCGGCCCTGGTCATACGGCTTCTCCAGCGAGTCGATGAACTCCGACAGGATGTAGCGGTCGTAGTGCGTCACATCCACGGTCATGGGCATGTAGCCGACGTAGCCCTGGTCCTTCTCGTGGACGCGGTTGCGGAAGGCCCGGACCAGGTGCGTCTTGCCGCTGCCCGAGTCTCCCTTCAGCAGGAGGATCTTCCCGGAGTCCGGAGGCGGCTGCGCGATGGCGCGCTTCAGCAGCCGCTCGAACGCCATGCGCGCCGGCGCATTGATGGAGGGCACGTCGAACGGATCCCGCTTCCACAGCGTCTGGCCCTGCTGGACGCTGTTGAAGATCTCGGGGCCATCGGACAGGAACGCTTGCAGACGGGCGTCTTGGGGCATGGAGAGGCTCCTGAGAGGGGTTCCGGCTAGAGGACGACGAAGTGGAAGGTGGCGCCGTACGAGCTCACTTCGGACTCGGTGATGTCCCGGGGGTTCATCACCGCCAGCAGGTCCGCCCGGCCCAGGGACAGCTGATGCGCGCGGTTGGCCGCGAGCAGCGCCTCGTTGAACGCGGGGCGGTCCGCCCACTCCGGCCGCAACGCATTCCACACGTGCGAGATGAAGACCTTGTTGCCGCCGAAGCGGCCCGCGGGCGGGACGCTCCTCGCCGCGTCCAGCACCTGCTTGGCGAAGGCCTCCGTGTCCGCGTGCGGCGCCCGGGGCCCTGGCTCCACGGGAACCTCCGCGGGCGCTTGCCGGGGCGGGGGCGCCGGCTCCTCCCCGGCCAGCACCCACTCCCGGAGCGCCGCCATCCGCACCACCTCCGCGTCCACCCGCGACGCGCCCACCGCGCGAGCCGCCAGCTGCTCCAGGCCGCGCTTCGGGTCGCGGACCTCCTGGCCCAGCAGCTTGCCCAGCAGGTGCGCCTGCACGGCGCGCAGCGAGAACCGCTCATCCGTCTCCACGCCCAGCTGCCGCCACAACAGCCGGTCGCGCACCTGCGCCAGCGTGGGCGTCTCCGGCCCGTCCACGGCGTGCGCGCGCTTGAGCACCCGCGCCCGCACGCCGTCCGCGTCCGAGAGCCGGCCCAGCGAGGCCCGGGTGCTCGGGAGGTCCAGGCCCTTCGCGAGCAGGTGCTGCTGCTTCACGCGCTTCCACGTGAGCCCCTTGGGCGAGTCCACCCGCAGGAACCGCAGGGCCGCTTGGCGCCCCGGCCCCGTCAGCGCGAGCCCCGCGCGGCCCCGGGCCTCCACGAGCCCGCCGTCCAGCAGCTTCGCCAGCAGCGCGTCGAACCGGGCGGTCCACTCGCCCCGGCTCCAGCGGTGCTCCACGAAGCCCTGCAGCGTCTTCGCCAGCTCGGTGCGCGTGCCGGCCTTCTTCTCCGAGCGCGTCGCCAGCCAGGCCAGGGCCAGGCCCTGGAGTCGGGTGTCAGGGGTGTCGGTGTCCATGTCGTGGCTCCTGCCCGCCGGGGTTGCGCCCGCGGGCCGCAATCAACGTGTCGAGGGTGTGGAGGATGTGCTCCAGCCGGGACAGCACATCGGTCGCGAGCAGCCGGTACACCCAGTAGCCCTCGCGCTGCAGGTCCAGGTCCTTGCGCCGGTCGCGGCGGAACCGCTCCGGATCCTGGAAGTGGTGGTAGCCGTCGATCTCCACCGCGATGCGGAAGCGCCGGCACAGCAGGTCCACCTCCCAGGAGCGCTTGTCCTCGGGGTGCAGCCGGACGTTGAGCTCGAAGAGCCCCGCGGTGGCCGGGTGCTCCTCCAGCCGGTCGCGCAGGTAGGCCTCCGCCTTGCTCCGGGCGCGGTCCGCGCCCGGCTCGCCCGCGCCCGTCAGCACCGCCAGCGCCACCTCGGCGGCGCTCACCCGCTGCGCCTCGGCGGCGCCCTTGCGCTCCAGCCTCCGGAGCGTCGCCACCGCGCTCGCGGAC